>JAGVXJ010000016.1 GCA_018303895.1 Candidatus Pacearchaeota archaeon | reverse complement strand
GTAGTTTCTTTTTGTAAAAGAAACCCAAAGTTTATAAATTAGTTTCTTTAAAATTTAAAATGATAAATAAAAAAGACTTAGCAAAATTGACGCTGTTTGATGCTCAGGAATTGACAGAAAGTATAAAACCAAAAGACTGGAAAGGAAATTTGATTCTACCAAAATATACTGCAGAGACTAATGTCGAAGGAGTTCCGGTTCAGATTGTAATAAGCAAAGGTGCTCTGGAAGTAAAATACAAAGAAGATGGCAGAAAAAAAGTTTATCATTATAATTGTGTTTTCGCTGATTTGGTTTATGACAGAATAAAGAGAAGTAATTAAATCTCAATTAAAATAATACTAATCATCCCGAGAATCATTCCGATTTTATTAGTTAGAGATAATTCGTCTTTAAAAATAAAAATTCCTGCCAAAGCTAGAAGAATTAAATTCAAAATTACAAAAACTCCACCTGCCTTAGATAAAACTTCAAATTTCAACGAATACGCCCAAAACATTGTTCCAATTAAATAAACCCCCATCCCCAAAATAAACAGCGAGTTTTTATTTTCCAAACTCCACTTTTTAAAAATTATATCTGCGACAACTTCAATTAAAACAGCGAAGACAACTAATATAAAAAAAACAATTTTAAATGAATTAGCTGAAACCATCAAATAACAAGATAATTGCAATTAATAAATTTAGCTCCTTGAAATTAGTTTCTTCATAAAATTTATAAAACGTTTTTTCTTATAGATGATATGAATAAAAAATATTGGATTGCCGGAATTATAGTTATTATTGCTTTGGGAATATATTTTTTCTCTCTTAAGTCAAATCCATCAGTTCCAGAAGAACTTGCAAAGTGCCTCGGTGGGAATTCAACTCTTTACACAAAAACAAATTGCTATTATTGTGAAAAACAAAAAGAAATCTTCGGGGATAGTTATGCCTTTTTACATGTGCTTAATTTTGATACTTGGGAAGAGATTGCGAAATATAACATCACTGAAACCCCAACGTGGGTAATAAACAATCAAAAATATTCCGGAGTTCAAAGCATTGAAAAATTGAAAGAACTGACTGGTTGTTAATCTCCTTTTTTTTCTACTCAAAACATTTTTAATCACTATTTGTTTATCCTACTTATGAAAGAGAGGGACGTTATCGAAGTTAATCATTTGAATAAAACTTTTAAGATAAAACATAAGGCTGCGGGTTTTTTGGGAAGTGTTAAATCTCTTTTCAAACCAAATATAACCGAGATTAAAGCAGTAGATAACATTTCTTTTAATATCAAGCAGGGTGAAATTGTTGCATTCATAGGACCGAACGGCGCAGGTAAATCTACGACGATAAAAATCCTTACTGGAATTCTTTTCCCCACATCAGGACAGGTTAAAATTGCCGGTTTTGTTCCGTGGGAAGAAAGAACAAAACTTTCGTACAAAATAGGTTCAGTCTTTGGTCAGAAACCCCAGTTGTGGTATCATCTTCCTGCGATTGACACTTTTAATTTATTTAGTAAAATTTACGAGCTTGACGAAAGGGAGTACAAATCCAGATTAAATTACCTCGTGAAAATTTTTGAAATAAATGATCTTCTTGATATTCCGGTTAGGCGTCTTTCTCTCGGGCAAAGAATGAAATGTGAAATCGTCGCTTCATTACTTCATCGCCCCGAAATACTTTTGCTCGACGAGCCGACAATAGGGTTGGATATTATTGCCAAACAAAAAATCCGTGAACTAATTCGTGAATTAAATAAAAAAGAAAAAGTAACTATCTTACTCACTTCTCACGATACACAAGATATAGAAAATTTGTGCAAAAGAATTATAATAATAAATCACGGGCGAATAGTTTACGACGGGGAAGTTGAGAGTTTGAACAAAGAATATTTGAAGAGCAAAATTATTTCAGTTAAATTTGAAAATCCTTTCAAGAGTTTTTCTCTTTCCGGTGTAAAAATTTTAAAATCTGAAGAGTATTTTGCCAGTTTTGAGATTGACTTAACCAAGATATCTGTAAAAGAATTCATAGATTTCATCATAAAAAAATGTTCTATTCTAGATATCAACATTTCTGGAACACCAATAGAGGAAGTCATTACTAAAATTTACCAGCAAAAATGAAGAAATATTTTGAGATAGCAAAAATAAATTTTTTAAACAGCTTTGCTTACTTTGGAGAATTTTTTTTCCATGCAATTTTCATTCTTCTTATTCTTTTTATTTTCACCAATATGTGGAAAGCAGTTTATTCCGGGAAAGAACTTATCGAAGGTTTTACTTTGTCGATGATGATTTGGTATCTTTTAATGGCAGAATCAATTGTAACCTCTTCACCAGGATTTGTCAAAGAAGTTAATACTGAAGTCCAAAATGGAGAAATCGCTTACAAATTAAACAAACCATACAATTATATTCTTTATCATTTTGCAAAATCTTTTTCAAGAAGAATAATAAACTTTACACTAACTTTTATCCTCGGTGCAGTTCTTATTTATTTTTTAATTGGTGGTTTTGATTTTAAAATTTACTCACTTTTTTTCTTAGTTTTAATTCTTTTTCTTGCTATGACTCTGGATTTTTTTATATCAATGTCAATTGCTCTTCTTTCTTTTTGGTTGGAAGATTCAAATTCGTTGAGGTGGATTTATGACAAGCTTCTTTTTACTATAGGTGGAATGTTGGTCCCTCTTGAAATTTTCCCAACTTGGCTTGCAAAAATTGCGGGGGTTTTGCCATTCAGTTTTATTGCATACTCTCCAGCAAAATTATTTGTAAGATTTAGTTTTGTTGATTTTTTCAATGTCTTTGCAATTCAAATTAGTTATATAATTATTTTTGGTTGTATAACTTGGATAATATACAAAAGAGGGGTTAGGAGGTTGAACGTAAATGGTGGCTAAGAAAAATTCACAAAATTCAATAAAAAAGACAGCAAAATTTATGTTAGAATATTTTAAGATAAATCTTCAGAGCATTATGGAATATCGAATAAGTTTCATTACTCAGGCATCTTTTATGTTTGTCAACGATATTTTCTGGGTTATCTTCTGGGCGATTTTTTTCAACAAATTTCCGTCGATAAATAATTGGGTTTTTACTGATATTATGGCTATGTTTGTAGTGATTACTTGTGCCTGGGGTTTAGTCGGAACTGTTTTCGGAAATTTCAAAAATACTGCAGAAATTATTCGTGATGGACAATTAGACTTTTATCTTGCTCTACCAAAAGAAGAATTATCCCACATCTTAATCAGTAAATTAAAATTCGATGCATTTGGAGATTTACTTTTTGGAATAATTCTTGCAATTATTTTCGTTCCATTTGCGAAACTTCCTTTGCTTCTTGTTTTGGTATTAGTCTCTTCGATTATTATTTTGGGATTCGCAATCATCCTCGGCTCGCTTTCTTTTTACATGGGAAGTTCTGTTGAAGTTGCAAATCAAGGTTTAATGGGAATTCTTACTTTGGCAAGTTATCCTTTTTCAGTTTTCAGCGGTTTCACCAGAATATTCTTGCTTACTTTAATTCCGGCAGGATTTATCACCGGAGTCCCAGTAGAATTACTAAAACTTTTTGATTGGAAATGGTTCTTACTGATGCTTGCCTTCGCAGGGATTGTTCTCGGAATTTCTTTGATTATTTTCAAGAAAGGTGTAAAGAGATACGAATCAGGGAATTTGATAAACGCGAGAATTTAAGAGTTTATTATTTAGTTTCTAGCATACCATGTAATAAGGCTTTTTCTTTCAGTCGCTGAAATAACAATTTCTCTAAGTCTCTTAGCTCCAAGATTAAATTCTTTTAGAGTTTCAGGAGTTGCAATAATATCTCGATATTTTCCTGAATAGTCATTCCAATCATAAACAATCAAACCCCTTTCCCTATCAAGGTGGAGGTTAATTCCAAATCCCCCGTAAGGAGCGCGTTCTCCCATACTCAATTCATAATTAAGATAAAATTTACTGCTTGAACTCAATTTTTTAATAATTCATCTTCATTAATGGTTCCAATAAGTTCAGACAATTGTTGGTCTTCATTAATCGAGTTTAATTTAAGATTAAAATACTTTTCATGAACCTGTTGCACATCTCTGAACGTTTCAGATTCAATTTTCCATTCTGCTATCTTGAATCTCCATTTCCATTTTAATCCCCACACTAAATTAGACAAGCTCATTCTTTTTTTGGATTCCCAATGTTTTTAAATGTTTATGTAATTAGCTCTTCATGGAACACCAGAAAATTAAAGAAACTAACGTTTCAAATCTTCATCCAGAAAACATGAAGATTAGGCAGCCAATTATTACCGTCTGCGGACATGTTGATCATGGAAAAACTTCAATTCTCGATTGCCTTAGAAGTAGCTGTGTTGCCGAGGGCGAGGCCGGAGGAATTACTCAAAAAATTTCTTTTACTTCTTATCCAATGTCACAATTGAAAAAAGCCTGCCCGCTCGTCGAGAAATCAAAAATTCATTTAGACATTCCCGGATTTTTATTAATTGATACTCCTGGGCATGCAGCATTTACAAATTTAAGAAAACGTGGCGGGAGTTTGGCAGATTTAGCAATTTTAGTCATTGACATTAACGAAGGAATTAAACCACAAACAGCTGAAGTTCTGAAAATTTTGCGAATGAATAAAACGCCGTTTGTAATTGCGCTGAATAAAATAGATAATATTTCTGGATGGGCTAAACGCGAGGAAGGTTTGAGAGAAAGCATTGAACATCAACGACAAAATGTAAAACAAGTTTTCGACGAAAGGTATATGACAATTATCGGAGCTCTGGATAGTTTTGGTTTTAACGCGGATTTATTTTTCAACATAGAAGACTTTTCCCAAAAAATCGCGATGGTTCCTTGTTCAGCCCATACAAAAGAAGGAATTCCTGAATTGATTATGGTTATTTGCGGGCTTAGTCAAAAATATTTAATTAATCGATTGAAACTTGGTGAAAAAGCAAAGGGAGTTATTCTCGAAATTAAGCAGGAAAAATCAACGCACTATGCCGAAGCAATTTTATACGACGGACAATTAAACAGAAATTCTGAAATTGCTGTCGCAAATCTCGACGGAGAACCAATGTTTACAAAAATCCGGGTGCTTGAAGAAATTGAACCTTTATGTAAAAAATTTTCTCCACAAGAAAAAGTCACAGCTTCAACAGGAATTAGAATGCAACTTATTGAAAAAATAGATATTCTCCCCGGAATGCCTTTTGTAGAATTTAAAAATAATAAAAATGAAATTGTGGATTTATTTAGAAAAGAACTTTTAGAAAATATAAAAACAGACAATCACGGAATAATTGCCAAGGCAGATTCGCTTGGAAGTTTGGAAGCCCTTTTAGTTTTGCTTCGTGAAAAAAATATCCCGATTGTTAGGACAGGAATTGGTTCAATAAATAAAAAAGATATAATTAACGCAAAAGCAAATCTGGAAATAAATGAACTTGACGCTGTGATTGCTGGTTTCAATGTAAACCTCGACGAGGAAGCCGAAGAATTCAAAAAGGGAAACGCACCAAATTTAAAAATAATCACTAATGAAGTTATTTACAAACTTATTGACGACTTAATTATTTTCCGAACAGAAAAGCAAAAAGAAATTGAGAAAAAAAGATTGATGGATTTAAGTCCGGTTTGCAAGTTGCGAATTCTTCATCAGTATGTTTTCAGGAATACGAATCCAGCAATTTTTGGTGTGAAAATTGATGGTGGAAGATTGATTTCGGGTTTGTCAATAATTGATTCTCAAAATGAAAAAATTGGAAAAATAAAAAATATTCAGTCAGAAAATAAATCAGTTCATGAAGCACATGAAGGAATGGAAGTTGCGATTTCAATTTCAGGAATAAATTTTGAGCGAGTTTTGAAAGACAAAGAATTTTTGTATACCGATTTAGGAGAGTCACAATTTAGAAACTTCAAGAAAAATAAGGATTTGTTGTCGTCGGCAGAAATAAAAGTTTTGCAGGAACTTTCCGAGATGAAAAGAGCAAAAGAAAAATCCGATTGGGGAAACTGATTTTTCTCGCTACGCTACAGAACGAATAAGATTCATTCAGAAATATTTTGTGAACAAAACATATAGAAAGTTAATAAGTAACTTTCCATGAAGAAAAAAGTGATTGGGGAAATTAATTTTGCCTAAATCTTTTATAATCTTTAGCTTTGTTTGGTGTCCAAAATTCTACTTCTCTAAAAGCCCCTCTTCCTGTTCGAGAAACGTAAGCTTCTTCTATTAAATCTGAAAGATTATTCGGAACAATCAAACTTCCAGTCTGATGCCATTTAAAATAAATCTCTAACGGAAAAGGGAATGCAAATACTCCTGCAAAACCTCTTTGAATATTTTTTCCAAAAATTTGTTTAAATGATTCCGCGTTGGTACAACCTTTAATTGATGGACCCACTTCACTGCTTGACTTTTCTCCGCACATTCCAATAAGAGTAAGTGATTTGTACAATCTGATTGAGGGATATTCTCTTACAATTCTTTCTCTTGCATTTAGAGCAACTTCTTGAGCTTCCTCGCTAGAATAATTATGACTTACGCTGACACATGCTCCTTCTTCTTTTATTTCGATTCTATTTCTGAATCCCTTTAGTTCAAGGTCGAAATCAACTTTGTTCCATGTTTGGAATATTTCCATAATAAGCCCTCGAGAATTATTGTTTATAAAAGTTTGTAATTTTAGAAAATAACTGATACTGTTTCCACCAAAATCTTTTTAAGTTATTTTTCCCGAAAAGTAAAATGGATTTAATAAAAGGTTTAATCAAGTTTGATTCTAGTTTGATGTTTCTCGTTAATAAATCTGTAAAAGTTTACAATTCGGTTACGGGTGGGACAAAAGAGGGACTTTCAAATTTGCTTCATTCTTCAGCGTCGATAATTGAAGTTATTGGTTTTTCTTTTCATGAAGATACTTTATCTAAAAATTTGGCTTCTTTTGGCGGTCTCGTCGGAAGTTTGGCTTTGACTGGTGCATTTATGTACACAAATCGAGAAAAAATAAAAACTGAAACTGAACTTTTGGAAAGCGGAGTTAAACCATCAAAGAATTTTTACGCCGGTGAAGGTTCTTTAGGTTATTTTCTCGGGTTTTTTGGTTCAGCTCTCGGAACAGAAAAATATCTTGCTCGCGATAGTTTGACTAAATCGGAAGGATGGAACGCGTTATTTTTATCTTCTGCGCAGTTCGTTCGCGGATTAGCTTTACAGGTTATGCGAGCAGATTATCTTCCTCCAAGAAAAAGCGTTTTTGAAAGAGCTTATGATTCAGTGAAAGAAAAAATCTCAAATTCCGCGTCGATTCCTGCAACAAGTTATGCCTCTGATTTTTCTTTGGTTCGGACAAATACACTTTAATCGCAACTTTCTTAAACTTCTTTCTCTTCAACAAAATATGAAAAAATCACAATGGTATGTAATGTCCGGGGCAAGTTTTTTGCTTGCTTTGTTTTTCGGCGGAATGGCTAATAATCGAAAAAACATTTGTTCGAGTTGGGCAGAGGTATTGCAAAATTCTTGTATGGGACTACACTCATTTTATGTTACTCTCGGCATACTGCTTCTCGTCGGTTCTATTGTCTTCCTAATCTTTGGGATTCTGGAAAAACCATTAAAGTAGTTAATGTTGCTACCGAAAAGATTTATAAATGGTTTTCTCAACTAATTATTATGGTATTCAAATTTAATCTGTCTATGAAAAACGGAAAAACCTTCAAGCTTGAATCAGATTCCGAAGCTCTTGACGGGAAAGAAATCGGCCAAAAAATTTCTGGCTCAGAGATATCTCCCGACCTTGACGGCTACGAATTTGAAATAATGGGTGGTTCAGATAAAGCTGGAATGCCTATGCTTCCAAACGTTGATGGAACAAATTTGAAAAGAGTTCTTTTAGGTTACGGAAAAGGCATGCACAAACGTTCAAGACGTGAAGGAAAAAAGAAACGTTCTAACTTCACTCCAAAAGGTTTGAGATTAAGAAAAACCGTCAGAGGAAAAACTATCTCACTTGACATAACGCAAGTTAATTTGAAGGTTCTAAAACAAGGAAACAAATCTCTAGAAGAAATATTTCCTGATCAATGTCAACCAAAAGAAAAATCAAAGAAATGATTTTTCTCGCTTCGCTATAGAAAGTTAATAAATAACTTTCCATGAGGCAAAAGCTGAAGTGAAAAAATAAAGCCTAGAATTCAAATCCAGGATTTATTTTCACAATTCTTTTAAACAAAATTATTTATTCTTTGTTATGATAAAATACAATTCTCCGATTGTTAATCCTTCATTGAAGATAGTTTATACCATCCGACACGGCGAGTCAATTGGAAATGCTTTGGGATTGGATGACAATTCATTAAAAGATTTGCCAAATCATAAATTTCCTTTAACTGAAAAAGGTCGTCGACAAATTTCTTTTTCAGGAGAGTATGTTGCAGAAAATAAACTGATTAACTCCGATGTTGGATTATTCACTTCCAATTTTTTGAGAGCACAACAAACATTGGAAATAGTTTTGGAGAAACAAAATACAGAGAATTTTAATGTGACGCTCGACGCACGTCTGGACGAATGGTGGCGCGGAATTTTTCACTCTCTTTCAGAAGAAGAATATTCTCAAGGATATCCTCTTGAACAAAAAATCCAATCAAGAGAAGGCAGATATCATTTTCGACCATTACAAGGACAGGCAGGAAAAGACGTCGAGATAAACTTACTTTCTTTTTTGAATTCGGTTAGAGAAGAGGAAATTTTTCTTTGCGGACATGGAAGAAGTATAGGGATGTTACACCGGCTCCTCACAAATTCTTCCGTCGAACTAAATTGCAAATATCCAAATCCAAAAAACGGAGAGATTTGGAAGTTCACCAGCGATGGAGATTATTTTAATTTTGAATCTTTGTTCATACCAAAAATAAACTAATTTTCTAAAAATCAAAACTTAAAACTTTTTTCTGTTTTCGTGAATTTACCAAAATAGTTGATTCGTCAGGTTTGTAAGCAATGTCCCAATGATAGTCACCAGTATCGACAAAAATGTTCTTGGGATTATTGAGACCAAAATAAATTAAAAAGTCACCTACAATTCTTTTTTTTCTGTCGTAACTTCTATTTCCATTTACAAAACAGGCTTTTATTTTTTTGTCTTCATTTAGTTCTGCCATTCTTGTTTTTAAAAAATTTCTTTCTCTTCCACTATAAAATCTCTCATTTCTAAAACCTGAACACCAATATCTCGAAGCTGCAGACGCAAGTTCAAGTAATCTTTCTCTTTTCTTTTTGCTCAAATTAAAACTTTTAATATAATTGTGCATCAACTGTTCAACAATCGGAGTTTGTTTATCTTCAACGTCAATATTATCTAAATGAAATAAAGCTGACTCAAGTGTTTGAGTATTCTTTAAAATCAAAGCACTGCATTGCCCAAACCCGTCGCTTCGTAATGGTTTTCCGTCGCTGGAAATATTTCCTCTTCCCTGGTTAACATAAATAGAACTCCCAGACGGAATTCCAAAATCAGCCCAGTTTGGATATTGTGTTCTGTAAGAAAATTCAGCTTTGTGTGGTGTGAAGTTATGTGACATTTTATTTTTTATCAGAAGTTCCGGAAATAGACTGTGTTAACAGAATTTTTCTTTTAACCTTAAATTGCTGGCTTAAACTCTTTTTTTGGCTATGCTGACTTGGGGATATTTCGTTTAAAAGTTTTTCATTAGCGGTTTTCATTATTTCTTTAAATTCTCTTGCAGTTATTGGCTTTCCATTAAGCACATTTTCTAAACCAAGAAATTTTGTAAATTCATCGTCTAAATTATTTGGTAAGTCATAATTATCACAGGTAAATTCAATATCATAATAATTTTTTCCATTTTTATTTCTTGGGCACATTTCACAAAAAGAATCATAATTACTTACTATCTGAATTAATTGATTAGGGTTTGAAGTTACTGTTCTTATCAGAGAAACATCATTATTAGTCATAATCTCGTCGTATGAGTGGTCTTCTTCTCCAGGTTCGTATCCCAAATAGAAAACCTTGAAATAACTTATTGCATGATGAGGTAATATTTTTATTATATTTTCCATTCTTCTCCACAGTTTCCATGGTTTATAAATTTGTTGTTCCTTCTTCGTGACACTATAATCGGAAGGTTTTTAAATCCTAATTTTCTGTAAAAGATATGGTAAGTCATTACAGCGGGCACGGAATTTTATCGAAAGTAATTATTTTAGCGGGAGCACTTTGTTTTTCTGCTTATATTGGTAACCGGGGATCAATTCCCCATACTTGCGAAACATTTCAAGGAATTACTCTTGCTTCAAAGCCAGTTCAAAGATGTCATTACGGCGAATTGCAGGGAGAAGGGCTTCCGGTTTTTTCAAGCGCTAACTGCGACGTTTCAGCAATAGAAAAAAAATTAGGAAGCAAATTAGAAATTGGAAAAAAATATTCTTTTGATACGAAGCGCGGAATTCTCGACGATTCATTTGTTTCTAACAGCGTCGTGAAATGCAAAACAGAAGGAGAAAGAAAATGACATCTAGATTATCACCCAAACAAAAAGAAATTCTTGAACAAAGGAAATATGAAGACTTTCCTTTTTCAGACGAAGAAATTGAGCAAGCAGATATTTTAGAAGATGCGATGATGACAATTGCTTCTTTTTACGGAGAAAAAAATTACAACAAAGCATTAGTTTTGTTAAGAAAACATGAAGGTAAATTATCTGAAATGAATTCACTTTATGATTGTCCAGAACTTTCTCGATTGCAACGTTTTGTAGAAGAACAAAGAAGATTGTATGCAAAAAGAATTGACAACAATGTTCCTCATAGTTTAAGTGCTTTAATCATGGGGATTGAAACGATAGAACCAATAAACAGAAGTGAGTCTAGCCCACCAAAAAGAAGAGAACCATTAACTCTCGGAAAAATTGAAAGAATTAAATCCCCTTATCATCCTTGGATGTATTCTCCAAATTCATATTAGGTGAATAAAGTGGCAAAAATAATTCAATTCTCGGATTATCAAAGAGAAAAACCAAAAATACTTAGTAATTTAGTTCAGATTAATCCAAAGGTGATTGACTTTTTAGAAGAGAGAAAAAAGAGACCTGCAATCGTCGATAATCGGGAAGAATTTATTTCTGAACTGGCTCGAATTGCAAGAGAAAACGGATATGGCTATACTCAATATCATGCTGAAGAAAAACATAACTTTGAATTAAAATACGACGGCGAAGTGTTAAAATCAGGACTGAGATTTCAATTAGCTTTGCATTGCGCAGATTTTTTCAACTCGTGGGTAGAAGTCACAAATTATTCTGCTTCTCGACAAACCGAAGGTTTGGTTTTTAAGAAAGGAGAAAAATCAAGATTAGTTCGAATTCAGGATCCGTCCGCGGAAATTTTTAACTCACTATATGATTTTTATTCTGCGAAATCTAAGTTCCCAAAATTTCTTTGTGGGGGACTTTAAAATGTCTCTTCAAAAATTACTTTCCCAAATAAATGTAGTTGATGAAAATTCCGGAAATTTAATAGAACTTATTCAAGGAGAAAAATTATCTGAATTAATTAAAAATAAGGTTAAAGGATTTGAATGGACAGATTCCCCGAGCTATCGTTCTGGGCATGTAATATCCGAAGATGAAACTTTTGAAAGAGTTTTTTTGTATATTTCTGATAAATTAAAAATTCCAAGAGAAAATATTTTTGAAATAAATAACCGTGAAAAGTACAAATATAACGAAGCATCCCATGCTGAAGAAATACAGTATAGAGAAGATTTACCTTCTGGAAATTATATATTAAAAGTTTTGGGTTTTGAAAAAATGATTCTTTATCTAACTGGCCATGGCTATGATCAAACTCTGGTAGAATCTATAAGAATAGATACCTCTGGCCGTGACAAATTATTGCAAGAAAATTCTAAACCAAAAAATCCAAAAAAGATTTTGGTTGTTTCACACACTAACCTTTCGAGAATGAATGAATCTCAATCAATGAGAGCGTATAATGAAATACTTCGGTCTCAGTTCTCACTTTTTAGATTCTTTTTCGACAGACCTAAAACGGGAAGGGAAATGAAGAGATATGAATTAACTTTGGACGATGAAATTGTTTCTAACAGCTTCGAGGAATGTAAAGAAGGAGAAGCAAAATGAATCTTCAAAAATTACTTTCTCCAATAAAATCCGTCGATGAAAGAATTCTAAAAGGTTACACTGAAATCAGTCAGGGAATTTCCAATGATAAATTGTATAAAATATGTTTAGGGATGGACATAGTTTCCTTTCCGGGAATTGTAGTTTTGTCGAGCAATTTAACATCCAATTTCACTCTTGTAGGAAAAATAATAGTTGGTTCAGTTAATGGTTTTACCTTGGCGCAAGATGGTATCTTGAGTTGGTGTGGATTAGCTGGTTATTTTAAAAAGAATAAAGATACGGGGGAAACAACAACGCTTCATCCTGTAGCATATACCGCAAAAGAAGTTACTCAAGTGACTCGTCTCCCAATTTTTATAGCAGGAGTTTCACTTTTAGGAAAAGCAGTTTATGATGTTGGAAATTCTTTTTTCAATGGAGAACCATTAACAAATGAAACTTTCAATTTTGCAGGTGGAGGATTAGGATATTTATCTCTTGCATCGTCGATGTATCTGAAAGACAGAAATCCAAAACTTCTTGATAAAAAACCTCTTTGGAAAAAAACAACAGAATATTTAAAAGAAAAAACAAAAATTAAAATCCCTATTTGGGAAAGGAGCAGATAAAATGCCCTCATTTCTTAAAATAACATTAGCGTCGATACTTCTAGGATTAAGTTTGTTATCTCCGAAAATTGCAAAAGCAGATTCTTTGGAAATTGCTCCAGAAGCATTTTATTATTTTTACGACGAGCCATTGGCTTACAAGTTAAATAAAATTGATACTACTGGAATGTCTGAAGAAAAAAAGCAAAGAATGAAAGATAATCCAAACATGTCTGTAATAAAACAAGGATGGAAATATGGTTTGCATGGAAAATATACTTTTCAACCAAAATCAAAATATGATCTTTTTGGGGAAGGAATCCTCTCAAAAGGGGAAGTTGATCATTCTGCTGGGTTAGAAAAAGCACAAAATAATAAAAATTTTTCTTTTGAATTAAGAACTGCCATAGGAAAAAAAGTCTCAAAAAATTCAAGAGGGTACTGTGGTTTGGGATTCAGATATTTAGAAGATGATTCTCACGGAAAACAATCTAATATCGGAACTTGGGGATATACCCGAAGACAAAATTATTATTCTTTCATAGCCGGATTATCAAAAAAATTCTCCCAAAATTTAGAAGGTGAATTGGAATATAATCAGATATTCGGAAATGCAACAGCCACTAACAAAGAAGGAGATACAATTCATGAAAAAAATGATTCTTTTATTCAACCATTTGGAGCAGGAGCAAGAGCGAGTTTGAAATATTCACAAGATATTGGAAAAGCAAAAATTTCTATTTCTCCTTTTTTAAGAGGATTTTTAATTGGTCCTTCAGCGACAGACAAACACGGAATGTTTGAACCAATAAATTTCACGATAGAATCAGGTGCAAGAGTGGGGGTTGGATTTTAAGATAACTTCACCAAATTACTATACCCCAAAATATTCTGGTCCACCTAAATTTTCTATGCCAATAATTTCTTCAAAAACTCAGAATTCTACCAACGAGTCTATTGAAGCAATCATCATCGGGCTTGATGTCCAATCAGGAGATAAAATTTTAGCTATTGGAGGTTCAGGCGACCAAGCTTTCGCGATGATTGGAAAAGGTGCAATTATAACTACCGTAGACAGCGATGAAGATCAGTTAAATTTTATGTTTAGAAGATTAAATCAAATTCAAAATGGCGATTATGAAAAATTTATGTCAAACAGAGAGTGGAAAGGAATCAGAAATCAACCTTATTTTTCTGAAAGTTTTTTCCAAAATATTCATTCAAACACAAATAATATTTCTATCATTCAAGGAAACATTTTTGAGATAGCAGAAAAAAATGAATCTCAATTTGATAAAGTCTATTTGTCTAACGCCCCAACTTATGAAATAGGTTTTCCTCATTATCAAGAAGTTCGAAAAAGAATTGCAAGAGGAGCAACAGGTTTGAAAATTGGTGGGCTGTTATATTTTTCCGAAAATTATGGCTGGGCTATTTCATCTCAAGAATTTGTAAGAGAAGGTCTCAATTTTTTAAAAAAAGAAAGTCAAAGAGCAAGAAAACTCGAAACTGAAAATAAAAGTAACTTTGGCTGGATTCCGTACGTTTTTAAAAAAGGAGAAACAGAATTATAAAAAAACGAATCAACACTTTTAAAAACTCTTTCCCTTTCAATTTTTCATGGCTAAAACAGAAAATCAATCTCAAGTTCCGGAATTGGTAGTCGGAGTTGTCGGGCACATTGACCACGGGAAAACAACTCTACTTAGCAAATTAACTGGAAAATTCACCGACACGCATTCAGAAGAATTGAAAAGAGGAATTACAATCAAGCTCGGCTACGCGGATTTGGCAATATACAAAGATGGAAATAATTTTAACAAAGATAAGAAAGGTGTGCTTTTCAGATATGTTAGTTTTATCGACGCGCCCGGACACGAAATGCTTATGGCGACAATGCTCTCGGGCGCTGCAATCATCGACGCCGCAATTCTTGTTGTCGCGGCTAACGAGGGAATCAAACCTCAGACAAAAGAACATTTTATTGCATTGCAGGCAAAGAAAATAAAAAATATAATCGTCGTTCAGAATAAAATTGATTTGGTCTCAAAAGAACAAGCACTAAAAAACTATCATGAAATAAAAGAATTCTTGAAAGGAACGATTGCGGAAAATTCGCCAATAATTCCGGTTTCTGCTCAACAGGATTTGAATATTTCTGCTTTGCTGAAAGCATTGTGCGAAATTGAGATTCCAAAAAGAGAGCTTGAAGGAAAACCAATTTTTCTCGTCGCAAGAAGTTTTGATATAAACAAACCAGGTTCAGAAATAAAAAATCTTCGTGGCGCCGTTCTCGGTGGAATTTTGAAAAAAGGAATTTTGAAAGTCGGCGATGAACTTGAAATCAAACCCGGCTTATTAATAAAAAAAGCAAATCAACAATCTTACCAAACTTTGAAAACAAAAATTCTTTCTCTTCACAAAGGTAATTCTTCAGTGCAAGAAACTTTACCTGGTGCGAGCGTTTCAATAGAAACGGAGCTGGATCCTTTCCTTTCAAAATCCGACGGATTAAGTGGTTGCGTAGTTTCCACCATCGGAAGTTTGCCAGAAATTTCTTCAATCTTGAAAATGAAATATGAACTTTTCAAATTTGTTTTAGGCGCCAATGAAGGTCAAGAAGTTGCTCCATTAAAAACTAACGAGATGCTCATGCTTAGTATAAACACAACAATCACCGTCGGCATGGTTAAAAAAATAAAAGGAAATGAAACCGAACTTTCCTTAAACATTCCAGTCGTTCCAATTGCCGGAGATAATGTCGGAATTGCCAGAAACATAAATGGTCACTGGAGATTGATTGGTTTTGGCGAGGTTTTGGATTCTAATTAATCCTTGAAGAGACAAAAATAAAAATTAGAACACAAGGTCGAGTAGAGGTACTTTGATTTTAAAAAATCCCAAAGGCAAACTAAAAAATTAAATCAAGGTGCTGAGCAGAAGTCATATAAAAGTATGAAACAAAAATTAAAAGAATTAACACGCGAAGAAGCTCAGGTTATGGCTAAAGCAGTTTACTTTGGTTCTCATGTCAAGGGGCATGGAAGAGATCATTATGAAAGTTGTTTCTTTCGATTAAGAGAAAAAAATTTAGTACGAAATCTTTTAGATGCAAATTTTAATTTTAGAAACAGCCCCGAAGCAAGGTGCGTCTCTAGAGTTATAGATATAAACCGTTGACGAAAAATCGGAATAGGGTTGCGAGACATTTATTTTCTCTCCATACAAATAAAGTTGTAGATGCGGACTTTTCTCATGATTAAGGGAGATAATAAAAGAAGTCAGTGCAATAATCCCGATTATAATACTTAAGACGAAGTTATAGACCCCCTGATTATGATTTAAGTGTATAACTATTTTTTTCATTAAACTCTTATTTCTGCTAACTATAAATTCTTTTCTCTTTCCCATAATATAAATTATTCCTCATTCCTTTCAAATAAATCACCGCAGTTATCAACGCAAGAACACCGCTACCATAAATTGTGTTTGTTATTCCGAATAATCCGATGCTGATACCTGCAAGAAAAATTCCGAGCGCGTTTGCGATTGACCAATTAAGACTATTCAAAGAACCCAAAGATGCCCTTAACTTTGAAGAGAATTCATGTTGAACCGCAGCGTCTTCAATAACATCTGTCGCAGTCTTTCCGATGTTGAACAAACCGAAAGTGATAATCGCCAAAACTAAAGATTTTGAAAGAGCGAAAATAATTATCGATAAAAATAAAAAAAGATAAATACTAAACAAGGAAATTCTGAGTCCTTTTTTATGTGCTAATTTTTCTGTCAAGAAAGGAATTCCTAAAACAATTACTGCCATAAAAGAATAAATTCCTGGAAGATAGGCGGGGGATAAATTAAGAACTTGTGTGAACAGCAACGGAACGCATACCATAAAAGAACTAATCGCCATAATGCTAGTCCAAAAAGCCCAGAGCATCAAAACCCGAAGTTCTTTATTTTTTTCGTGGAAGAGATAAGAAAAAGATTCTTTCGCTTTATTTATTGATTTAGAAAGATAATTCCCAGGAATTTTCGATGGTTTAAAATTTTTTTCTTCGGCATATTTTGTTATAACAAACATCATCACAAGATATGCTAAAGATACTACAAGCCAGACAAATCTAAAGTTAATTGCGACGATAATTATCCCAATCAAACCGCCAAGAATGTATCCTCCTTTTTCAAAAAACATTTTTCGTGAAAAAAAAGAAACTATTTTTGATTTCTTCTTTGCATAATTTAAGTTATCAATTGCCCAGGCAATATTTGCTCCCGAGCTGAATGTCCAGGCAACTTCTGCCATTACAGAAAAAAAAGCGATTACCCAAAAATTGCTGAAAAGAAAAATTCCGAGAAAAGAAAGAAAAAATAAAAAGAAAGAAATAACTATTGATTTTTTACGTGAGTCATAATCTGCAATCGCGCCCGTCGGAAATTCGAAACACATTCCAATTATTCCGGCGACGGCAATCAAAGTTGTAACTGCAATAAGACTGAATCCGAGAGAAAGCAAATAAACCAGCATAAGCGCACCCAACAAAGCTCTTCTAATTCCATGAGTAAATTCCATTCCATAAAAAATTGACTTTGTCTTCTTTTCGAAATCCATTATTTAATAAATAGAATTAGTTATAAAAACTTAATCAATTCAGCTTTATCACACAAATATTCAAATACTTGTGACTTGTTGAAATTGAATAATGTTTTTGGAAAAGATAAAAAATATTTCGAGGATTGCGTTTGTTTTTGGATTTATTAACTTGGTGAATAGTTCTCCGTTGAAGTTTGTTTCACAAAAATTAGAAGAGAAAACAAATAAAGAAGCTATAAAATATGTTCAGGATAACCTTGAAAGTTTGATGATAGAACAGGAAATAGCGACGGGAATTAAACATTTTGGAAAACCAAAAATTGATTTTGAAAAAGAAGAAGGAATTGACTCATTGGCACAGATTAATTCAGTTGCTTATTATGATGAAGAAAAAGAGATAATTCATTACCCAATAAATTACAATTTAGCAATAGAACTAACGGAAGAAAAAAAATTTTCGAATAATTTTTTGAGAGCAATGCATCCAGAAATAGCACGAAGTATAAAAGAAACAATTTGGCATGAACTGGGACATTTTTATTCACAAAAACTCGCTCAAAATAAAAGTGAAAAAGCAGAAGAGAATTTAAAATTAATAAGAAGCAGAAATATTGAAGAAAGTTTGGGATTTAGAATAATTTTCGAGGGAATTGCAGAATATTTTTCAAAAAGAACACTTGGAGATGAAACAAATCCATTCACCGAAGAATCATGGCCGAAAGTTTTAAACAAGGAAAAATTCTTGAGCGACTTAGTTTACCGAGGAGGCTACCATCTCGTGAAAGAGGTTTTAGATTTTTACGGCGACGATGGATTAATTTATTTTCTTGAAAATCCACCAAAAATAATAAACCCGAATATGGATTTACCCTGCTACAAAGAAAGAACAATGAGAACACTTGAATGTTTAAAGAATCAGAAAGATAATTTTTTTTGTTTATCTTTAGACTGCCCAGACTTTGCATTGAAAATGGGGCAATTTGATTTATACTCACACCAATCACAAAGTATCGATGGATTTGGTGGAAATTCTTGAGTGGATTCAATTTTATCGATGAGAGCAATGATTTTTTTCTTTAGAATTTCAAGTTGTTCATCCGTTCGGTAAGAGCAAATTTTCTGGTCGTGAGCGAGATAATGCCAGACTAAACAAACTTTTTTTTCTGTTCCGAAAAGTTCACGGATTGCTATTGAATAAAGCCCCAACTGCCTGTCATCAACAAATTTGTTTTTATCTTGAGGCAAACTTCCGGTTTTATAATCGTGAACTTCATATTCCTGTGTTTTTTCGTTGAAAGCCAAACGATCTATGTAACCTATCATGTTGTACTTTCCGGTTTTGTCCAAATCAATTTTTATTTCCATTTCTAAATTCATTGTTCCGTCGGAAAAAGGCGTGTGTTTTAGATAATAACCGATGAGAAATTGCACTCCGCGAGAAAGAGTTTTGGAAACGACGTGAATGTCTTTTGAGAAATTTTTTTCCCATTGTGCAGAATAATAATCGACAACCCCATCAATTGTTGGAACGGGTAATTTTTTCATGGCTAAATCATAAACCCATTCCAGAGTTTCGTGCACGCAAGTTCCTAAAAGTGACTCGACAGATTTTTCAAAATCAGGTTTTATTTTATCTATGTAACGGCATTTATATTTAAAAGGACATTGTTCAAAAGAAGACAGCTTTGAATGAGAATATACTTTTTTCTTTTCGTCTGACATGAGAAGCTGGAACTAAAGAAGTATTATAAACATTTGGTGTGATTTTAAAGTGTATAGTTTCGAGTTTAAAAAAACTTATAAACCTTATTTTGTTTTTTCACGAATGATTTTTTTAAGTGGAAAATGGGCGAGGCTCTTTATGCGCATAGGTGCAAAAGGAGATTGGCAGGAAAGTTACAAAGAGTTGACACAAAAATTATCTGAGCCACAAAGAGTCTATACCAACAAAGATTATGTAAGAAGTTGTTTTGAACAGGCAGAACTGGCGAATCCGCAACAAGTTACACTTGATTCTTTAAACGCTCTTGAGTTATTTATTTTCCTTCACAAATCTATCTGTGACCCGTCGAGAAATGATAACATTAAAAAAAGTTCAGACTTTGCTTATGATTTTTTGGGAAAGATGAAAGTAGATGAAAAATTGGCTGAAAAGACATGTAAACTAATTACTGGGGACTACCAAAAAATGGATGTTGTGGATTTATTTCTGGCTCGAGACATTCTTTCTTCTCCGTGGGGCGTTCCTTATCAAGTGTTTGTTTCTAATCAAGAAAAATTCAGACAAGAACACGCTTTTTTGACTCGACCGGAATTTAATCAATGGATAAGCGAAGTGTATCAAAAAATGTTGGGTGAAGATTTGATTTATTTAACTCCGCAATTTAAAAACAAATATGAATCAATAACCCGGAAAAACTTACAAAAATTTGTGAGAGAATTGAAAAAAGAATAATAAAATTGAGAATATAAATTTTTAAAAGGAGATTTGCCCTCAAGGAATTATGATATACATAAACCAAGTTATACTAGACGGATTCGGAAAGGAGTCAAACAAAAAATTTTTAGGATTGCTTTTTGAAAATAATGAACTGGTTGGTTCTAACTCTTGGTTTAATCCTCGGGGAACATTAATTGTTCCTGAAATAGACTTGACTGAGTTTCTTTCAAAATTTGACAGGAGTTATGTTAGACTGCAAATTGGCTCGCCAGACCCAAAAAAAATAATTTATGCGGCTATGGAAAAGAATAACCGGTGTAAAACAGAAAGAAGAGAAGCCTGGTTAACTTGCCCATATAATAAAAATAATTTTGAAGTTGTCTCGAGACTGTTTGAAGAAGCGTTTGAAGTAGAGATGACAAAGAAATTTCCGACGGACAAAGGGCTTGTTGATTATTACAGAAGAATGTATGGTGAAGTTCCAAAAGTTTTGACTGACTAAATTATTTTCTTTTTTTAGAATATTTTTTTCTTGCTTCTTTTAATTTATCTGCTACCTCGACCAAGTCCGAAATGTAACCTCTTGTTGAGTTTTTGTCTGGAACTTCTTGAACTTCGTGAAGATATTGTGCATATTCCATTGCAGCTTTAACCAACGCTCTTGCTTCGGGGTGAAGATAACTGTCTCTTCTGCAATTCAAAATGCAGAATTAATTTATCCTGAAGAAAAATCTATCCCAACAATTGTTTATAGTTATGAACAAAAAAGTGATTTTTATTTGCATGAAGCATTAAGGCTTAAAGAATATTTTGAGATAAGATTAACTGCTGTTGAAGGAGTTAAAAATATTATTTGGGATTTTGATTCTCCTTTAATTGTAAGTTGTGGGGAAATAACCGAAGAAAAGAAAATCACCTTTACTAAAACTAGTCCAAAACGAGTTTGGTTAAGAACTCCAACATTAAATGAATTTTTTCCAAAATCTTTGGGGTTTTAATTTTTTATCTATAGGTGATACTGATAAGAGAAGATAAAAATTTTACTTCATCTGCCCATCAATCAAAACTCTTTGCTGTTCGCTCCATTCTTCGTCGGAGTGCGTCTTGATATAATTAGCCCAGAATTTAACAAAGTTCAATCTGTCTTCCCGATTATTTTTTTCTGGTTTCATCCGATTACTTTCTGTCATGTTTTCTCTTCAGTCTCATTCACCAATCAATCAATAATTTTTGCCTGCTGAGAACTCCATTCTCGGTTTGATTTCTTTTTAATCCACTCGGCATATTTTTTGATAAATTCCATTCTTTCCTTTGAATTTTCTCTTTTCTGCTCTTCAAGTTCTCTTAAATCAATATTTGGAAGTACTATTTTTTGCATATTCTATTAAATAGTTTTGTAGTTTTAAGTCTTTCGTTAAATTGTTCCATTAGAGAATTATCCAGTTTATCCTTGAATAGTTCATAAAGAAATTTAGCATCTTCAAAATCTTTTTCACTTCCAAGAAAAAGTTTAAACGGAATCTGAAGTTCAATCTTTGACAAAAAAAGAAGATGATTATTTAGCACAACTTTTATAGAATTATTGAGACTCCATAAATCCAAATCAGTTTTAGGAAATTTAACTTCCATATTAGGTACATATTTCCCCATTTCAGAAAAACGGATTGAGTGATTATTCAAGAGATATTCGTTGTAAGCATCTTTTTTATTTTCGGTTATCACACATTCAAATTTTTTAACAACTTCATCCCACAACTTACAAAACTTTTCGCAATCCAACTTCTCAATAATAAGATCTATATCCTCTGAACTTCTGTTTCTGCCGAAAATTATTGATACATACCCCGAAACGAAAACATATTTCATTCCCGTCTTGGGGAATACCCCGCAGCTTGCTGCGAAAACTTTAAGTTAGTTGAACAAGTCTCTTTTTAATGGAAGTAATGCATGCACCTCATTGTAC
>JAGVXJ010000018.1 GCA_018303895.1 Candidatus Pacearchaeota archaeon | reverse complement strand
ATGTAATTCTTTGCATGTCTTTATCAAAGAAATCAGGGACGCTGTCGATATTCCAGTTTTAAGCATTGTTGAGAAAACGGTAAAATTCCTAAAGAAAAATAATTTGAATAAAGTTGGGATTGTTTCTACTTCTGCAACGATTAAGAATAAATTGTATGAAAATGCTTTTGCCAAGAACAAAATTGGTTATGAAACGCCAGACGATTTTCAGCAGGCAAAAATGGGCAAATTTATTCTTAATCTCGTTACTGGAATGCAGAATAATAAAGATAGAGAAGAACTTATTCAAATTATTAATGACTTCACAAAGAAAAATGTTGACTGCGTTGTCTTAGCTTGTACAGACCTCCAATTATTAATTCCTCAACATCCAAAATTAAAAATATTTGATACTATGAAAATTCTTGCTGACGCAACCGTTGAGGAAATATTGAAGTAAAAGTTTTTAAAATTATTATAAAATTGCCATCAAAATACGCTAAAGCCCCGCTGCGCTCTCGCTTCACTGCGTTACGCTCGGGTCATATAACAAGGGTTAGCCAAACAATTTTTTATCTTTTTGAATACTCGCAAAACATTCCAGAGGGAAAAATGAAATGTCGCTCATAACTTCGCTCTTTTATTTTATCCGCTCGTCATGGAGACTAACACCGATTATATTCAATCGTCGTGTAGAATTATTAAGAGGGGGTTTCCGCCTTACGAGTGCTACGCACATATACCTTTTTCTACGAAAAAGAAATTTTATGGGGTATTTCCTAACCGAATGTCAAAACCTTATCAGATTCTTCAACCAATTTTAACAAATCTTTCATGGTTGAAATTGGGCAAACCTTACTACTTTCTTTTTCTCTTGATTCTAAACAAGTTCCACAAGCCAATATCTGCCCTTTGTTTTCAAGAAATAAATCAGCCTGTTTTTTTGCATTATATTTCTCATCTTTAATCTCTTCAATTTCAACCCCTTTATTTATTAAGAAAACTTTTACTTCGTGATTTGCCTTTAATGATGTGTTTCCAAATCTAAAAGCATTCCAGACAACTTCTGGCTCATTTGTACCTATAACAATTCCAATTTTCATTTAAATCACCTGTTTAATTCTTTCCTCATTTCTTCATATTGTTTCTTTGTGATTTCTCCAGAAGCATATCTTCTTTTTAGGATTGTTAATGAATCCTGCTCACTTTTATTGGATTGGCTCACATTGATTAAAGTGACTATAAGCCATATAATAAGACCCCAGAAAAGCAACATAAAGATAAATTCAAATCCCATTCCGAAACCCATCATACCATAACCGCCCATTCCAAAACTTCCTATGAAAAAAAGAACAACAATTACAGCAATGAAAATCCAGACCAATGTATTTTTATCTTTTTCCATGATTAACCTCCCTTGATTTTGTTAAAACAATCCCGTAATGATATGGCTTTAAATCATATTTCACCGGATTATCAAAATCAGCATTTGTTGCCCAATCAATAATTTGCTCTGGTTTAGGTCTAATTTCCATTGGCGGACCTCTCGGTGTAGCTGAATCATAATTCCAGTGAATAATCCCTAATTTTCCATTTGGTCTCAAAATTCTATAAACTTCACTTATTAATTTATGTGGCTCTTCAGCGTGTAAAATATTGAAAAGCATTACATAATCAACACTCTCATCCTCAAGACCAGAACCATCTGAAACAAAGTCACGAAGGATTGTCTCCACATTACTTAGCCCATCTTCTCTTGCCTTTCTTTTTGTTGCTTCTATCATTTCTGGCTCTATATCAATAGCATAAACCTTTCCAGTAATAATTTTTGCCGTAGGAATAGTAAAAGTTCCATAACCACAACCAAATTCCGCTACATCTTTTATCCTATTGCTGACACTCATTATTTTGAGAATATTGTCCGGACTAAAAAAGCCATCCCATATTTCCTCCTTAGGCATACCGCTTTCTCTAACTTTCATTTTCTCTCCTGTAAATTCTTAATAATATTTCCATTTTTCTTTAACTTTTCAGCCAAAACATCTCTTATTATATCAAATGCTTTGATGATTTTCGGATTAGTAAGTTTATAATAAATATTCTTGCCTTTCCTGTTTGATGAAACTATCCCTTTTGATTTCATAATTGACAAATGCTGGGAAATATTGGCTTGGCTTAATTTTGTCTTTTTTATCAATTCTGTTACTGATAATTCTCTGTCCCTCAATAAATTCAATATTTCTAATCTTGTCGCATTTGAAAATACTTTACACATTTCAGCATGAATCTCATATAGTTCTTTCATATTAATATATTAGAATTATCTAATGTTTAAATACTTTTTGGTCATTAAACGGAAATCCCCCTCTTCTTTTTTAGAAAAAAAAGAAGCAAAAAACGACGGCGGAAACCCCCAATAAAAAACTATAGACACGACGACTTTGATTTTTTGCCTTCAGCATCGTTGCACTAAAAATCAATCCTTCCTATCGTCAGGAGAATATAACGGCGATTAAACGAAATTTGAAAAAAACAAACCTTTTAAATATTTAAAAATTTTAGCAATTTTATGAAAGCGGAATTCTTCATACAAAAGATCAAAAATGTTTTTCCACAAATAAAGTGGGAAAAATATCGTATTCTCAATCATGGTTTTGATCATGTTATTATTAGAAATACAATTGCTCCACTATTTGAAAAAGAAAGTCAAAGTCGGCATTCCAGAGTACAACTATATTTCCAAAGACAAATCAATTGCTGGATATGATATGGTACGTGGTCGAGAGCTTACCGCTTCACGTTTTCGTCTGCTCTCCGCCTCGGAAAAAGATACCGTTGCAAAACAACTCGCTGAATTCATCTCAACGCTTCATGCAACCCCAAAATCAGTCATTACTAAACACAATGTCCAGTCTGAAAACCAAGAAAAGAATTATAAAAATCTCGTTCGTGATGTTAAGAAGCTTCTTTTTCCTCGGCTCCGAAAACAAGATATTCAAGCTATTGAAGAATACTTTGCTAAACTGAAAGACGCTCTCGACCACACTTATCCAAATGCGCTCACCCATAATGATTTAACATCGGCACACATTCTTTGGGACAGTAAGAATAAACAAGTTAATATCATTGATTTTTCCGACCGCGCATTTGGAGATCCAGCAATTGATTTTAGCGGTTTATTTGAGTATGGAGCAAAATTTGCAGAAAAAGTTTTCAAATTGTACTCTGGAAAGAAAGATGAGCAGATGCTGAAAAGGTCGCAATTGTATTTCAAAAGAATTCCGCTTTCTATGATGAAGAATTCCTTACAGGGTAGACCAGTTTCCCTTGAACATGGTTATAGCAAGTTCAAAAAAGTATTCAAAGTATAAAATTGCTAAAATTTAGATTATAATCGGTTTGTTTTTTCAAACTCGCTCCTTTCAGTCGCGCCCCGCTGCGCTTTCCCCCCTTCGGTCGTCGGGTCGTTTAACAGCGATTAGTTGCAATATTACTCGGAGCAGCCACTTTAAGAAACTTTAAATAATACATTAACTTTTTACTAACTATGACTATAAATTTATACGAAATGAATCCTCAAATTTATGATGATTACATAAATACTCAAATTGAAAAAATAAATTTTGATGAAGTCTTTAATTTAATCAGCAAAATCGCCAACAAAAAAGAATCGATTGAAATACTGGATTTGTGTTGTGGAACAGGTATTTTCCCAAGAAAATGGCTAACAAAACTAAACAATGTAAAATATGTTGGTGTTGATATAAATTCCAGCTTTATTAAATTCGCTAAAGAAAAATTAGGAAATAATAAGTTTAGTTTTGTGGTGGATGATTCTGTTTCATTCAAAGCAAATAAAAAATTTGATATTGTTCTTGCTACATCATCTTACCATCATATTCGTGACGAACAAAAAAGAGATTTTCTTAAAAATGTCTTTGCTCATTTAAAAAATGATGGTGTTTTAATTGTTTATGAAAAGATTGTGGACAGTTTTTCGGATAAAATTGAAGCTATTGATAGTGGCACGAAATTTTATCTTGAGAGGATAAAATACATGATGAAAACCGAAAAACTGTCAGACAATCAACTATTCGCTTTATTCAATGAGCAATATTTAACTGCAATTCGCAAAGAAGAGTATAAAGTAGATTTCCAATATTTCAAAGCTGATGTAGAAAATAGTGGAATGAAAATAAGAGAACATATCAAATTATGGCCAAAAGAGAACCTGTTCCACAATGATAAAGTTGGCGATTTTGTATTTCTAATCGTAAAAAGTTAATAGCGGCTGCTCCTGCGTCATACTGTCGCTCCATTTCATTCCGCGATTTTTTCTTACAGAAAAAACACATAACAGCGATTATCCGACATTAAAACGTCGCATAACATAATAAAAATTATTTCCCCATTAAAATCTCTGCAATTTTTTTCTCGACGAGTTTTGACATAACCTGATGATGTTTTGTTGTGTATGCCTGAAATTTTCTCATCAAATCAGCATCGATTGTAAAATTAACTCTTTTCTTTTTTGAAAGTTTCGGAAGTTTTTTTGTTCTTTCAAATTCCATAAGGGCATCTAACATTTCTGGATTTCTCTTAATTATATTCTTCGATTTTCCTTTAACATTTTTATTAACATCGAGTTTATTTTGTCCTTATTTCCATGTAAATTGTGCATTTCTAACCAAGTTAGTATAACTACTGCAGTTGTTCTTTTATTTCCGTCCTCGAAAATATGGTCAATTAAAATTGCTCTTGTTAAAATCGCCAAGGACTTTAACCAATTATTAGATTTTCTTGCCAAGTTTATTGCATAGTCCAAACTACCATCATTTATGACTATTCCTTTCTCTCCCAAATCCTCGTTTATTGAAATAATTGCTTTTTTACTTAATAACATAAAAAGTAAAGAATTCTAAACTATTTAAATCTTCCCATTTTCATACACACCTATACACACGATTTTTAGTTAATCGTAAATCTCAAAATCGCTCCAATTCCAGAAAGATTAAAAAATTGTTCACCCTCCATGCGAGCGACTGCGCCAATCTTTGCACACAAAGTTGGGACCGAACTTGTGAGAGTCTCGGCGAGCATAGCGTAGCGAGGGGAACAATTTTTTAGTTAATAGAAAAACGCAGGATTGCCCCTATACCAGAAAGATTAAAAAATTGTTCGCCTTCTGGTGTTTCCGTCGAAACAATTTCGAAGTGTGCAGAAATATTATTCGCGAGTTGCCTAAGTTCTTTTGAAAGATTTTTATCAATAGCTTTTGAAAGCAAAAGTAATTCAACTGCACCGTACTCTAATGCTTTTCTTACATCTGGTTCTCGATAAGCCGCCATCTTCGGATTGCTTCCCAAAACATTAAAAAACTTTTCAAGAATTTTTTTCTCTTTGATAATTCCCTGACTTGACAAAACATCTTGAGCAGATTCAACCAAAAGTTTCAATCCATGTTCGTCGGCATATCCCAAATCGCTTCTTGCAATAACCAATTCTCTAAGTTTTGTTGGGAGATATTCACCGTCGATAAATTCATCTTTTGTTGGGATTGGTCCGCCAATTAAAATTCCTTTAAGTTTTGGATTGTCATAAAAAATCTTTTTCATTTCATCGGCAATTCTTTTGTAAAATTCTTTTGTCAAACCTTCAGTAATTCTGTGAAATCTCTGCGAACTCTGTCCACCAGCCCGGACTTTCGACGGAACTCCCGAGCTCATTTTCTGAATCATTTCAATTCTTTTTCCCTCGAGCATTCCGATTGTCGCATCTTTTCTGTCCATAACAAGCAAACCAAAAACTTCGTCAACTTCAAGCATTTCTCTCAAGGGTTGTGTAACAAAATCTTTATCGCATCGATACATTCTAATCTTCAATGGCAACGGTGGTTCAATATCCCAAAGTTGCATATCGTCCTGCCCCTCGACTTGTGAAACATTTCCGCAATACAATACAAGTCCGTTCTCTGGAGTTCTGTTTAATGCTTTCAAATATCGAATAATTTTTTCAAGTGCCTCTGTAACATTTTTTCTCGTCCCAGTCGACTTAATATTTTTCGCAGTAGAAATTTCTGCT
Source organism: Candidatus Pacearchaeota archaeon (assembly GCA_018303895.1). Classification (GTDB taxonomy): domain Archaea; phylum Nanobdellota; class Nanobdellia; order Pacearchaeales; family GW2011-AR1; genus CABMGN01. The sequence continues at coordinate 5,911 of JAGVXJ010000018.1, read as the reverse complement.
TCAAGCTGTTTCTGTGCAGCATTCGCATCGTAACCAGCCGGAACCATAACAGTAATTAATTCAGTGTGCCTGCCCTTGAAACCTTCGAGTATGTCCAACAATTCCGCAAGTTCATCACTGTTCAATTTAGCCATAATTTATGAAGATAAAGATGGTTAATAAAAGTTAAGGTTTCAGAATTAGATTATCTTCTTATGTCTCCAAAGGTATTAACTTCGCCTTCGATAAGTTCCATTGCCCGTAAATCATGATAACACAAATAAATTGGATCTCCGACGGTTGGGTGAAGAATATAATCCACCAGATTCTTATTAGTATTCTCAATTCTTCCAATTAAAATTCCATAATGAATGTCTCGCAGAATTGCCTGTCTTCCGTCATTTTCACCAACCACTTTAACTTTTTCAAAATCTTTTTCACCAACCTCAATCTTTTTTGTCAAACCACCAACCAAATCAATTCTCTCCTCAATTTGATTAGTTGTGTGGGAAATTCTCTTGCTTATTCTCGCAATTCTTTCTTTAAGACTCATAACAATGAACAAGGAGAATTAGTTTATTAATATTTCGAAGTTTTCCAAAGATTTTCGAAACCGGGAGTCCATTCGTCAGTTATCATTAAAACAAAATCTGCCGTTCTTATCACATTCGGAAATTCTTTTTTTAAATCTTCAATAATTTTGTAATATTCCTGATAATTTTCCGCAACAAATTCCAGTTCAATTTGTCCAAGATTTCTTATGAAATAATTTATATTCGGAATATTTGAAACATAACTGAATAATTTTTTCTCGTCTTCAGGAGTATATCTGTCGAGAGTGATTATTGCTTTGTAAAGTTCAAGTCCGAGTTTATTTAAATCAATTCCAATTCTGTATTGCAAAATTATCCCTTTCTTTTCGAGTATTTCCAAACGACTATTTACTGTCTTGATATTTGCCTTTACCTTTGAAGAAAGTTCGACAATCGAAATTCTGGAATTATTAACAATATGGGAAAGAATTTTAAAATCCAAATCCGAGATTTCATTCTGAACAATTTTTCCCGCAAAAATAACTGGTTCTGAATTTTTTTCAGTAAAATATCTTTTAGGATATTGTTTCGCGTCGAGGATTATCTGTTCATCTTCTCCAACAATCAAAGAAGTAAACTTTGAAGTTAACTCATTCTTAAAATTGAAAAATTCATAATCATCTTTTACGAATAAAGCAACAATCAAATCCCAGCTTCCAGAACATTCACCCATCCAATAAACTATTCCTGCTTTCCTAAGATGCTCAAGTAATTTTTGTTTTTCATTTGGAATGTTTCTTAGTTTAAAATAAGTTTTATATATCTTGTAACCAAGTTTATGAGGATTTATCGAAGTTTGAAACCCCGTAATAATTCCTTCTTTAACCAAACGATTTATTCTATATTCAACTGCCTGCCTCGATCTTCCAACTCTTTTCGCTAGAGTTGTTGAAGCAATCTGAGAATCTTTATCCAACTCAAAAAGTAGTTTACCGTCGTATTTATCCAGTTTAAATTTAGTTGTTTTAATCATTATTGGCATAAATACCTCTTAATTTATAAATATTCCCTTTTATGCCTATTTTCTTGACAAAAGTTTAATATAGTAAAATATCTATGGTATTACTATAAAGTAAATAAAAAATACAAAATAAAATGACAACACAAACAAACACACAAAACGAAAGAAAGCTAGAATTGCTAGTTGTAGATGATAATCCGCAATACTTACAAGTAGCTAAATTAGTATTAGAAAGACAATCAGATCTAGAGGTGCTTTATGCTACAAATTACCAAGAGGCATCGAGTATATTAAACAAAAGCAGAAGCATCGATGGAATTTTAACCGACTTATTTTTCCCAGATGGAGAAAAAGACAGAGAATTATACACTAAAAGTATTTTGATGGGGGCAGCAGAGGAACTAGGAGTTAACTCTAATAAACAGTCAAGATGTGCAAATAAACCAATCCCAACTCTTTCAGAACTAGATGAAGACCCAAATGGACTAAGAATATTAGACATAGCAATTAACAAAAAAATTCCTTACATACTCCTTTCTCAAGGCGATCGACACGAAGGAAATTTGTCTACTATAAGATATTTAATCGAGGAAGATATTCCACAGCAAATGTACAGTACAAGAAAATCCTATTCTGGGGAGGAACTTAAACACGTGATTGGTAATCTCGGCATAACTATTGAAGGCGTCGACAAAAGCAAACCAGAAACTTGGGAAAGAGCTTTAGACGGAATAAAGAAACTTAACGAAGAAAAGAAATAATTTATTTTTTATTCAATTTATTTTTTCTTTTTTTACTTCAACTTATGCGTCTCTCTCAAAGTTTTGGAATTTTTGAAAAACTTTGAATGGGAAGTTTTAACTTCACTTTTTATCTTATATTGTGACATTCTCTCAAGTCACCTTCGAAGTTCTTGAGCTCTTTCGGAATTTTTATCCCAGAAATTTCCGACCTTAAACTTAAATTTTGTTCTCTTTTTTTCTTCCAGATTTCATTCCAGATTTCAGTATTAAAATTCAAAAGTTTTTCAATTACTCCAAAATCAGCTTCTACTTTTTTTGCCTTCGGCCATTCTTCTTTCAAAAGCTCAATTCCTTTTTCTTTCGCAATCTCCGTCGTGACTTGAGGAATAACCGGATAAAGCAAAAACAAAAGTCTTTCGAGTAAAAAGTGCAAAGTATATTTCGCAGATTCAGATTCTTCATTAGAAAATTTTCCTTCCTGATTGTAAGCTCTTGCCTTAATCAGTTCAATATAATGCGAAGCAAAAATTTCCCACAAAAAATTTCTAATCTTAACAACTGGATAATGGAAATTATATTCTTTGTAATTATCATCAGTAAAATTTGTCAGTTCATTCATGTAATCAATAAATAATTGGTCAAGTTCAGTAAGCTTAGGAATTCTCGTCGGCTTCCCAAACTGCAAAATAAAATTAGCAACATTCAAAAGTTTAGTAATCGTTTTTGATTCTGCTTTTATTCTTTCTTTTGAAACACTTAAATCCTGTTTCGCCAAGTCTCCCTCAATTGCTGCCCAAAACCTTATTGCTTCTGCGCCGTATTCTTTAAGCAAGTCCTTGGGATCAATAACATTTCCTATTGACTTTGACATTTTTCTGCCTTTCTCGTCGAGCAAATGTTGATGAATCCAAACGTCATCGAAGCAAGGTTTTCCAGTTTCTAAATATCCTCGCAAGATTGTATAATAAAGCCAAGTTCTTACAATTTCTTTTCCCTGCGGTCTCAAGCTCGACGGAAAAGCCTTCTTAAAAAATTCATCATCCTGGCGATATTTCAGAGTGTACAATTCAGAAATCGAAGAATCCATCCAAGTGTCAAAAACTCTTTCTTCCCCAACCCAATTTTCTTTTTTGAATTCTGCATCATTAAGAGCTCCAACTTTTTTTCCGTCTTTGTAAACTTCAGTTTCTTCGCTAAAAATTGGTTTTTCCTTCCAAGGTTTGTAATACTTCCCGGGTTTTGGAATTGCAATCAAATTTTTATCTTTACAATGCCACAAAGGAATTTCGGTTGCATAATATCTCCGTCGAGAAATAGGCCAATCAATCGCAATCATGTCCAGCCAAAAATCAAGAATTTTTTTCGATTCCGCCGGATAAAATTTTATTTTTTCAGAAACCTTTCTTATCTCTTTAATAAAATCAAGTTGTTTCAAATAAAATTCAGGCATTTCAATAAATTCAATTTCAGCTTTTGACCTTTCCGAAATCGGCGTTCGATGAGAAATGAATTCCTGTTTTATCAGAATATTTTTTTCAGTAAGCATTTCAATTATTTTTTTTCTTGCTTCCTTAACTTTTAATCCATTCAAAAATCCAGCTTTCTCATTCATAGTTCCGTCCTGGTTTATTGCAATTACTGGTATCAAATTTTGCTCTCTAAAAAATTGAATATCACTCAAATCTCCTGCCGAACACATCATTACAATTCCAGTTCCTTTGTCAATTTGCGCAAGAGGATGTGCCTTCAATTGAATTTCCTTGTTGAAAAGCGGACTAATTAAAATTTTGCCGTCCAGCTTTTTGTATCTCTCATCTTCTGGATTAAAAATAACCATACCACAAGTGCAAATTAATTCCGGTCTCGTCGTCGCGATAACAACAAAATCTTCAGTTCCTTTAATTTTCCATCTTATAAAACTAAAAGTTGAAGGAATATTTTCATAATCAATTTCCGAATCAGCCAAAGTCGTTCTAAGTTTCGGGTCCCAATTAGTAATTCTTTTGTCCTCGTAAACCAAACCTTTTTTGTACAAGTCAATGAACGTAGCCTGAGTCAGCGCTCGGTAATCGTCGGAATCAGTAAGATAAACTGCCCCAATATGATTGCCTTCTTTGTAAGAAGTAAAAGAAATTCCAAGTTTCGCAAAAGATTCTTTTGTTCCTTCCGAACCTTCATTTATCAGTTTCTGACAATACTCCAAAAACTTATCTCTGCCGACGATGAACGGAGAAATATTAAATTTTTTCTCAGCTGCCATTTCAATCGGCAAACCATTTCTATCAAGCCCCAACGGAAAAATAACTTCAAACCCTTTCATTCTTCGGTATCTTGCAAAAAAATCCATGTAACAATAAGTAACTGCCTGAGCAATATGAACCGGCGAATTAACATAAGGTGGCGGCGTGTCGATTGAATAAATTTTCTTCTTGGTATTTTTATTAAACTGAAACATTTCAGAACTTCGCCATTTTTCCAAAATCTTAAGTTCCCGTTCAACAGTCCATTTCGTGTCCATAGAAAACAAAGAAAGAATGAAGTTATAAAGTTTTTTACAATAAAGAATTAACCCAAACCTAAATCTTGACAAGTTGGACAATAAGCACCAGATGAATTATTATGACAAGAATGAACTTTTTTGTCTAATTTTTGAGTCAAAGTTTTGACTCTTTCATGTTCATTTGAATTAATAGAAGGAATATTAATTAGAAGAATTAAATGATTCGGCTCATTTATTTTCATTTGGTTCTCACCATTAACTTTGTATTCAATATTAACAAGAACAAAATTCGACTCAGGAAATCCTATCCTAAAATCCACCAAAACCGAAGAAGCCATTTTTGTAACATAGACCTCTCTCGAAACTGGAGCCAAATAAAAAAATTGAGAGCCAAATGGAATTCCATAAACAGCTTTATGCCAATTTTTAGGGGGAATTTTTTCAATATAATTCAAAACTAAGTCTAAATTAATTTTTCGATTAACTCGATAAATTCTTGTTTTCGAATCAAATACCATAAACTTCATAAAAGATGTTTCATTAAAAAGATTATTGTGATAAAAAATTCTTACTAGATTAGCGACCTAGTCTTTTTAGGAGGCAATCTATCAGAATAAATATTTGAAAGGTTACTGACAATTTTTGAGGCAATATCAATCTCATCAGAAGTTAATTCTTCAGTTGCGCCCCTTAATATTTTTCCATAAAACCCAGATAAACTTCTTTCAGTCTCAGGTCCATTAAGCGACTTGTTGAGAACACGGTAAAAATCGGATTGAACACCAGACAAAAATACCTCAGAAAATTCCGTCGGATTCTCGTTTTTAATTTCTTGGTTATTATCACATGCAACCAAAACTTTTCCGACATAAACCAAGTTCTCCTTTGAGTCATCATTAGGATTAATTCTAAGAGCCAGTCTTTCCAACGTAACTCTCGCCCTCTTTAATTTTGAAAAAAATATTTCATCATCCGCTCTCTTGCCCAAGTCAGTATAATCCCTCATCCTATCCATAAACTCGTTTCATTTAAATATATTATTGTGATGAAATTATTTTACAAAAAGAAAAAAATTACAAAACCTTAACTTTGACGCCCTTAAATTTTTTGGGTATCTTTTTCAAAATTTCAGGAT
>JAGVXJ010000017.1 GCA_018303895.1 Candidatus Pacearchaeota archaeon | reverse complement strand
AATTAACTTCCCCGTATTTTTGTCAATTATAAATGCCCACTGACCGCTTGCGTCATCGACCGTTCCAGCATAAGCCTCAACGCCCTTTTTCTTTCCATCTAAGACATGTTTAGCGCTTACTATTTTCTTTTTAATATCCCCATATTTTGTATCAAGGAAAGGTTTTAATTTTTCTTGAACTTTTCCACTATCATCTCCAAGATATCTCACTATTTCTTTTTGATAATAATTAATTCTATCTCCCACTGTTTGGGTCTTCAAGCCTTCGTGATAAAAATCCAATTCATTTTTGATTGTTAATGGAACAACTTTCGGATCGGTGATTGTTTTTAATATCCCTGGGTCCGAAGCGTCAATATCTTTCAATAACAATTCAAGGGATTTTCTAGCCAAAGGAGAATCTTCCTGTCCCTGACTTGCTGCTTCTTGCAAATACTCTTGAGCAATCTCTGCGAGTTCCAACTTATTCCAATCATAACTTAAACTTTCTACTATTGATTTTTCTTTTTTTTCTGTCATTTTCTATAATATTCTATAATTTTAAACTATTTAAATGTTTTGGTTTGTTACTATTTACAAAAAGTAACAATTATTTCTTTTGAAATTCTGAATATAAAACTCTGGTCTTGCAAGGAAGTTTTGCTTTGACTTGTCCCAGAACTTTTCGCGTGGATTGAACTGCTTTCGGAGTAGGAAGAGCAACGAAAAAAATCCTGTCATTTGCTTTTAGAATTGCTGCTTTACCGACGGACTTTCCAAACGACAACTGCATTCCTGTCTGCATTCTGTCTGCTCCTGCTCCTGTAAGCATTTTATTTTCTCTTTGAATGTGATGCGGGAAAGGAATAACTCTAAAAAAATATTGCCCAGCAAAATCTTTCTCTAATTTTTTATTTATGAATTGTCTGCAAGCTTCAAGCGCGTTGTGTCTTATCTGCACTTTTTCTGTCGAAACCATTGTCAACTGATAAGGCAATTTCCCTGCATTAAACATTGGTTCTTGTCCCATGCTAAACTTCACAATTTTTTGCGGAGGAACAACTTTTATGTACGACCTTTGTTTTTTCTTGCTGATCCTTGTAAAAGGAACAACATGCCTTTTTGAATATGAATTTGCTTTTCTCAGCGACGCCATTTTATAATTTTCTCTTAACTAATTTAATTAGATGGGCCATGTGGGGAATCCTCCTAGTAAGATTACCTTTTTCCTATACTTGTTGTGCAATATTAATTCGGATTCTGTTGATTCAGAAATCATCATTCTTGAATTAGTTGTCATAGGATTTAGATAAGAATCAATTAATTTATTTACCTCTGTTGAAATTAATTTCTCCCCAAGAACATGAGAAACCCATTCTCCATCTTTTCCCTTAAGAGTCACTTTGTAAGGTCTATCAGGAACTATAAAAATTACCCCCGATGAAATATTTTTATCAGATTCTTTTTCAATTAACCTTGGTAATCTTATCATTTTATTTCAACCTCAGTTGTAATCGCTTGTCCTGGAAGTCCTTTTTCAAAAATCGCTCTTACCACGCCCTTGCTTCCGTGAGCCGATGCAATTTTTCCAGAGATTATTTTTCCTGCAGGCGACTTCCATTTAACATCTTTGCCGACGAACTTCTCAGCGTCTTTTCTATTTTTGTTTCCTTCAATTTCTATTAAAAAATGCTTTTCGGAAACTGTTTTCCTTCCTCGCCTGAATTGAATTACTTTTGCTTTAACCATATTAAATACAGAATAAAGTTAGTTTAAAAAGATTACCCCCACTAATTTCTTCCTAAAACAACAATCTCCCTGCCCACAATTTGGTTCTTTCTAAACTCAGAAATCGGAAAACCTTCGGCTAATTTCAAACCAGTTCTGCTCGCAATTTTTTCAAAATCACAACCAATTCTTTTTTTGGAGTCAATTGCCTGAATAAACGGCGAACTAAAAACAATTTTTCCAGAAATATTCTTTCTTAAGTTCTCAATTGTATTAATTACTAGTTCCTCAAAATTTTTCAGCGTCTTGGAAGCTTCTTCTTTTTTAGGTGACCTCCTCAAAATTTTTCCCAAATCCGGTTCTGAAACAAGTGCGTCCGCGCCAGAAATTCTAACATTAGAAGAATCAGCAACAATTAATTCATAGTTCTTTTTTGAAAAACCAAACCACTCTAAATTTTTTTTCGCTCCTTCAATAGCTTCTTCATCTTTGTCAATTCCAATTGCATTAATGCCCTGTAATAATGCTTCTTGAAGTATCACGCCAATTCCGCAAAATGGGTCAATTAATTTTTTATTTTTGTCAACGCCAGATAAACTAATCATGATTTTAGCAATACGCGGGGATATCGACAATTCTTCTCTTCTCACAGGTTTTTTCATGTCTCTTTTTTCAATTGCTTCATAGTCGCTCGTTTGGATAATTCTGCCGAAATAATTTTCAAAAACAAAAAATTGTTCTTCAACATTTTTTGATGAAGAAATTGAAATCATTTTTCCATCCTGTGTTTCCATCATGCCTGTGAGTTTTTTTTCAGTGGATTTTAATTTCTCCTCGCGAAAACGCTTTTTTAAATAAATTGAAATCTCGTCGTATTTTTCTGAAAAATTCCAGATAACATAATTGAGTTTATTTTTTGTTCCAAGGTAAAGATTTTCTTTGTCTAATTTTTTTTTATCAATTTCAGAAATTACTTTCCCAATTGAGATAGTCCCTCCAAGTTCATCAATTGCTTTTTCTTGAATGGGTTTTTCAAAATCAACGAGAATTGCATTTCCTTTTCGTATAAAATCTTTAACTTTAAATTTCGCCTTAATTTCTGCGATTGACAATTCCGGATTTCTTCCGAGTATAAAAAAATATTTTATCATGAAATTAAATAGAAAAAGAGTTTTTATAATTATCTTGCTGGTTACAAAACAATCTCAAAATTATTATAATTCCATAAATTGAGGTTTAGAATTTTTATTTTTGTCAACGCCAGATAAACTNTTGAGGTTTAGAATTTTTATTTTCATCTCTTTTTACCCTCTAAAGAATTAATCTTATAAAAATCTATCTCACAAACTCAATCTTATTCCAGCTAAAAACCGGCATTGAATTAACTTCGATAATTTCCTGCAAAAATTCATCTTTAATTTTTGAAATTAAATTATACAATTCAAAAATATCTTTTACATAACACCGAAAATCCACATCTGCATAACCAAAATACCTAGAGACACTCTCGACATTTCCTTTTGATTTGAGAAATTGTTTAACTCTGTTGTAGGATTTAATATCCATTGATTTAAGATGCAGAAAAACTCGAAAATGAAGAAATCCTAATTTTTCATAATTAATCTTTGTCTTATAACCAATAATAATTCCTTTTTTCTCTAATAACTTTATTTTATGTTTTACTCCATTAGGTGACATATTAACTTTTCCAGACAATTCTAATAAACTAAGCCTGCAATTTTGAGCTAAATAAGTCATTATTTTTTTATCTTTTTCATCAAGAATTATTTTTCCTTGTATTGTTGAAGTGGAAAATTCTCTATGTCTTACTTTTTCAATCATATTCATGCTAAAATAACTGCTTTCAATCTCACTAGTTATAATTTTGGATTTTATATTCTCTGCCTTGTTTTTTAAAATCTGTCTCAACCTAACATCAAGTTCATTAAGATTACTCGCTTCTAAAACCAAAGTCATATCCCAAAAACCCGCATTTTTTCCAACTGCAATAATATCTTTATTTTTTTCAAGTTCAGAAAACCATTTTTTTTCGTCTTTAGAAGAAATCTTTCTCAAACTAAGATAAACAACATAAATTGTTTTTCCAAAACGATTCAGATCAACAATTGCATTATAGCCTTGTATGATTTCTTTTTTTTCTAATCTTCTGACACGGGAACTTACTGCCTGCTTTGATATTCTCAATTTCTTAGCTAATTCAGAATAAGGTATTCTTGCATTCATATCTAACTCAGCGAGGAGCTTTTTATCTCTTAAATCTAACATTAGAACTATAAGAAATATTATTATATAAATTTTGCGTTTAATTCCATTTTTTCTAAGAAGAAGTTAAGTATAAGAAATAAGTTGCTACTAATAAGAAACAACTTGCATTAAATACAGATGTAAGGAGGTAAAAACAAAATGATGAAAACACATAAAGCAAAATATGAGAAAGTAGATAATAAGTTAAGTGGAATTAGGAATAATTTGAAATGGGAAAAAGTTGCTATTGCTTGTTATTCAGCTCCATTGCTTGTTAGAGATTTAGCCCTAAATCTAGCTTATGCTGGCAGAGAGGGAAATCTTCGAGAAGATCAATATGAGCATATTTTCGAAACTCCTAGAGCAGATCTCTCTTGTGAATATCTGCATGAAGCTAGAGAAATCTGGAAGAGAAACAAAGAAAGATTTGGAGTAAAAACTTCGGGTCCAAGATGTTGGTTTGGCAACGAGAAAGCTAGGATATTAGAGAAGAATGTTTACAGATTAACAAAGGCTCAGTTAAACAGGAGATATGATATCAAAGACTATCGTTTAAGCAGGCCTGGAAGAGAAATCTATCCACAAGATGTTCACTATGGGAGATTCTTAAGAGCCAATGGATTGTTCAATGAAGAAGGAGCTAAAATAACTGAAGCAGATTTGCCTAGTTTAGAAAGCATCTTCAAATCAAATCAACCAGATGTTATGAAAAAACACGCATTAATCCAAAGATTTGGCTTATCTAGAGGCAAATAAAATGATTTATTTTTCCTTTTTATTTTTTTAAGATAAATTTTTATAAGACAAATTCGTAAGAGAGGAAAGAGAAGATGAAAATTCGCGTCTACCCAAAAAACAAAGAGTATTTTAAGAGACTAATTCCCTTTGCTCAAAAGATAATTCAAATTATTGAAGGGGAAGGAATTCCAACTATTGTTTATGGTAGCTTTGCACATTTTTATCATGCAAAAGACAAGAGCATGAATGTTAATGATATTGATCTGATGATTCCGGAGCATAAAAAGAATTTCCCCAAGGTGGTTAATGCTTTAAAGAAAGCAAGAATAAAATATAATTATTATCCTAAACAAGAAACTTTAATTATCAAAAAAGGAGATTTAAAAGTTGAAGTTGATAGTGTAGGGCAAGGCCATAAAACAATGAAAGAGAATACTTTGTTTAAATTTAATCATGATAAAATTGATTTTTATGATATTCCCTCGAGATTACTTAAGTTAAACCAGATAGAAGAAATGTATAGCCGAGCATTAATAGAATCAGATAAAACTAAACTAAATGTTGTTCATAAGGTAGACCTTCTTGAGAAATTTTTAAGAAGAAAATTAAAAGGAGATTTAAAAATTGAGAGAATTAAAAGCAAAGACTTGAACAAAAAAGATAAGAAAAACTTAGAGGACTTAAGAGTTAGGGAATTCGGAGAAGAGAGTAGAAAAGATTTCAAAAAAGATTACGAATCAGATACTTTGTGGGTGATGATTAAAAAGAAGGATAAGATTGTTTCTTTTGGAGGCATAAGACCAATTAAAGTTAAGCTCAATGGCAAAGTTTACAATATTGGGGGAATATGCAGTACTATTTCTGTTATTAAGAAGAAAGGATACGGAAAAATAATGATTAATGTGATGAAAGATTATTCAGAAAAAACTGGAAAAACCCTTATTGGTTTCACCGGTCAAACAAAGTTCTTTGGTAAATGTGGATTTGGAACAAAGAAGAATTTTATAAAAAGATTTGTTTGGATAAAATCAAATGGAGAAAAAGTTTATGATGACGACGGAGATGGAATTTATTATGAAGGAAAAGATAAAATTATTTCTAAGATGTTAAAGAGTAAATCTCCTGCTTATATCTTTGTGGAATTTTGGTGAGAGAATAAACTCAATAAGAAAAATTAAAAAAAAACTCAGTCAGATTAAAATGAAAGAATTAAAAATAAAGAAGAAATATTAAATGAGTAGAATCAACTTCAGAGTAATCTCCAATAATCAAAAACCAAATTCCCAAAAAATCTTTTTCATCTACAATACAATTTCAAAATTCCCAAGCTCCTTTTTCAGCAAATCAAAAACCTTTGGATTAATATTAACTTCTTTTTTTGTTTTCTGATTTTCAATTGCTTTTGTGATTTCTTCCTGATTTGAATTTTCAATCTTGTTGGTTATTTTCCTGATTAGATTATCCTTTATCAAGAATGTTTTCCCGTCGCTGGTTAAAAGTTCTGCGATTTTTTCTTTTGAATCTTCGTTATATTTCAAAATCATTCTTCCTCTTTCCAAGGACACCAAATCACAACGCTGAGAATATTCAATTAAATCATTAATCAAAATAGACGCGTCTTTTCTCGCTTCATTAACTTTGTGTGAATTCATTTTTCCTTTCTTGAATTCCTTTCTTGCTTCAACAATGTTCTTCAAAATCCTGATGTGTTGCGAAGAAAACTTGCCTGTTTTGACAAATTTTTTCTCAAATTCTTCAAGGATTTTTTCTTGCGAGAGATTTCCAACAAGAGTTTTCAAAATTGAGAAAGTATCGTGGTAAATTTGTTCAACTGTTTTTTCCTGCGCCCGTTTTTCAATTTGCTCTCTCAATTCCTTCAATCGTTTAAGATAATCCCCTGTTTCTTCCAGTAATTTATCAATTTCAGCTCCCTTAATTCCTTCGACTTTTTCGTGTTCATAATCTTTGTAAAGTTTTACAATTTTCCCAAGAATAGTAATATATTTTTTTTCAAGCATTTTCTCTTTTGTGTAAAATGTTTTTTCCATTTCACTTACAACTTGTTTTGGCGTCGGTGGCGGAAGTCCGTAAAGCATAAGAAGCGCCTGACTCGGTGTGATAACTCCCCAATAAATATCATTGACAACAATATCAAGAAGTGCTCTCTTCGCCCTTTTTATTGTCTGGTCTCCCATAGACATGAACATATCAATTGCTTCTGGCGAGGGTTTTAATTTTCCCATCTTAAGCAGGGCTTTCCACGGCATGAATGTTCCTCTGTCGTAAAGCGGAATTCCATCTCGGATAAAAGTAAATATAACTGGGTGCGCATCTTTTACAGATTCCCAAAAATCAGTAAGAAGATAAATCTGAATATTCAAAAGATTTTTTTTCATTCCCGCCAGAGCGTTTGCTTCTGCGATGTATTGATGAATTATTCCTCGCAATCTTTCACGAAGTTCAACTCGCGGCATTCTTTTCACGTCGGTGTCGTTGATAACTATGAAAACATCAATGTCAGAAGTTTTT
>JAGVXJ010000039.1 GCA_018303895.1 Candidatus Pacearchaeota archaeon | reverse complement strand
TCTTTTCACCGTTAACATTTGCGTCAGGAACAACATATGCTCGATAATTTGCCATGTTCTTTTGCTAAATAAAAACTATTTAAACCTTTCGTTTATTTGAAAACTAATCCTTTCCACTAACCCCGTTAACTTTTTTTAAACGAATTATGTTTTCTACGAAACCTTCAATTTTCTGCTCGTGGCTGACTATTATTAATTGTGCGACGTTGAGTTGTTCAAGGACATTTCGCATTTTGTCAAGTTGCTGTTCTGAAAATCCGTCGGTTGGCTCGTCGAGAATAACCAAATCTTTTGTTTTTATTTTGCTCAAGAGAGAATTGATAACCTGATTTAGAGAAAGACGATAAGCCAGAGCAACAGCGGTTCGTTCACCGCCGGAAAGATAAGCATAATCTAATTCGTAATCTTGTTGTTCAATAATCGGTGTGAAATCGTCGCTGAGATGAACATTAAATGTGTCAGAAACCAACATACCAAACCACTCGGAAAATAATTTTGAAAATTCAGATTTGAGACGATTCATAACATTTTTTTCTGTGAAAGAAACCAGAGGAATAAAACTTTTTGAAAGCCAATTTTCAAGTTCAGTCAAATAAGCAAGTTGTGATTTTATTTCTTCGGATCTTTTCAATCTGATTTTAAGTTCATCAATTTGACGAAGGAATACCTCAATTTCTCTCTTCAATTCAGCAACTCTTATCTCGGCATTTTTTTCTTGTTTTAATGCATCGTCTAATTCTTTTTGTTTTGTTTCAAAAAGATTGTCGAATTTTCCGAGTTCGAAAACCATGCTGTTTAAAATGTCGACGTGTTGTTTCAGAAGCTCAAGGTCTTTTGTAATTGACTGATTCATTTTTTCCAAATCATTAAGACGCTTTTCTTTTTCAGGAATATCTTGAGAACGGATTTTCAAAATCGTCAAATCTTTTAGCTGTTTTTCTTTGATTAAAATTTGCTTGTCAATTTCAGAAATTTTTTCAACTAATGCTCTTTTTTCCAAAGTCAAATTTTCTATTTTCTTTTTGTTTTCGAAAGTATCAGAATCGAATTTATTGACGATATTTCCCTTGTGAACTGGTCCAACATCCTGCAAACACGTCGGACACATTTCGATTTTTGAAATTTTTATTTTGGTAAATTCATTTTCCTGATTTTTCATATTCAAAGAATTTATTTCGTTCAAGAGATAAACATTTTTTTCTGAAACGGCATTCCTTTCTTTACGCAAAAAAGTTATTTCATGTTCAAACTGAGAAATTTTTGTATCTTCAAAATTTAATTCCCGAAGCTCCATTATTTGAAATTTCAAAAGTCCAATAGTTTTGATATTATTCGACAAAGTTTCACTTTTGGTAAGAATCATAAGTTTTGATTTTTCAACTTCCTGATGAAGCCTAACTTTTTCGTCTTTTTTCTTCGATATTTCTTCTTTTTCTTTCTGAACTTCTTTTCTCTTTTCAGTTTTAAGCAAACGTTCTTTTTCGAGAAGTATTAGATTTCCACGTTTTGTTTCAAGATCTATTTCTTTAGAAAAAATCATTGACTTGTCCTGTTCAATATTTGAAATCATTCCTTCTTTGATTCTTCTTTCTTCTCTTATTTTTGACAAAACAACTGCAGTATTTTCCAGAATTGTTTTGTATTTATCAATTCCAAAAACATGTCTTAAAGTATTTATTCTCGTGTCAGAATCTTCAAGAATGATTTGTTTCATTTCTTCTTGAGGAGTATAAACTGTAAATTTGTAAAGAAGATTTTGTTTTTTTGCAAATTCTTTTGGATAAGATAAAAGATCAATCACGGCATTTTTTAATTCAGTCACAGAAATTTCTCGACGTTCTCCGTCGATAGTTATTGCGCAATAATCCTGCGAGATTGCTTTTTTCCTTTTCAGGGTTCGTTCAATTTTGACATCGTGCTCGTCAACCTCAAATTCCAAAATTACTGAACCTTCATCCGTTCCATTCCTTAAAATTCCGGTTCCTCTTTGTCCGGGCTGTAAACCAAATAAAGCAAATTCAATTCCGAGAAGAATCGAAGTTTTTCCGGAACCAATATCTCCAGATAATAAAATTGAACCTTCTGGAAATTCAACTTCCTGATGGCTATAACTTCTAATATTATCAAGGGTGATTTTTTTTATGCGCATTTTATTCGAACCTCAAAACTTTTCTTGCTTCACTTAACAGACGATTATTAAAAATTTCAGTTTTTTCATCTTCCTGTTTTTCCATTGAAAGAACGTGCATCAGCTCATTAACACTTTCATTAAAATTTGAAGGGTTTTTTTCGGAATAAACTTTTATTGATTCACCTTCGATATTTTCTGCACTTTTTGTTTCAATTTTCATTTCAGTTTCCATTTCTTTTGCTTTTAAATCGTGAGTATTTTTCAAGAGAAAATAAGCATTTTTATTTTTTACAAAACTTTCTATTTGGTCAAATTTTATGTCCGAAGTTTTTCCATTTTCAAGTTCGCCAGAGACTCTTAAAAGAACAACTTTGTCCTCGAGATTTCTTTTATCTAGTTCACCAAGAATTTTGTCAGTTGCAGTTGTTGCATCATGAAGTTGTAAATCAATGGAAACAATCTCTCTTATTTTCAAATCAATTTTTTTAAGAAATTCCGAAGAGGAAGTATCAACAATATAAAACCCACCGTAATGTAAATCTTCAAGTTCCTGGAAATTATTTGGAAAAACTGGGCCAGGATAAACAAAATTTTCATACTGAAAATCTATATGCAAATGACCAAGAGCATAGTAATCAGCGACGGGAAGAAGGTTGTGTTCAATTGAATCAATCGGAAGAGTTCCAACTGCTTTGTCTAGTGAAGTGTGTAACATAAAAATTTTGAAAAGTCCGGGAGCGTCGTTAAATTTCACTTTTCTAAGTTCTGGAATTTCAAGACCTGATTTTTTTCCAGGATATCCATATATCGCAACATCCTGATAAACCGTCGGATTCAAAACAAAAAACCCATCGCGTTCTTCATAACTTAGAACATTTTTGCAGAAACCAGCTTTCTCCAGAACATCTAAAAAAGTTTTTCCCGAGACAGAATAATCATGCGAACCAGCAATAATAAAAACGGGAATTTTCGCATCTTTTATTCGCTTGAATTCACCGAAAGTTTCTTTAAGAATTTCAATAGGAGGATAAGCAGAATCAAAAATGTCTCCGGCAAAAAGAATAAAATCAAGATTACTTTTTAGACAAATGTCAACCGCTTTTCTGAAAGATTCAAAATTCAGCTGTTGCATTGGTTCTTGTTTCCAACCACCGAGATGAATATCCGATATATGCGCGAATCTTGCCATGTTTTAGCAACGAGAGAGAATCTATTTAAAGATTGTTGAGATAAAATTTATTGCAGTAAAAAAGCAATTATATTCTAACTACAAAGTTACAACAAAAAGGAAAGGTTTAAAAAATAATATTCTATGAAAGCATATGCAAGATTTAAGACAACAAAAAGGAATTCGGTCTGAAGACGAAGTGGGAGATAGTTTAAACCAGATTCCTTTGGAAAGTTCTGGTTCACCTAACGAGGATTTTCAGGTTGGGAAGGACGTCAGGTTAAATGGAAGTATTTTGACTATTGAATCAATTTTAGGGCGAGGGGGAGAAGGAATAAGTTACAAAGCAAAATCTGACGACGGAAAATACAAAACGCTTAAGGTCGTCGGACTTGGACCACACGCATTTGATGACAACGTCGCCAAAAAAATCAACGGGCGAATGATGAGAGTGAACAAAGCTCTTGGACAAGAAACGAGAGTTTTCACATTGGAAGACGGGCAAAATTTTGCGGTTCTTTCAGATTACATTGCAGGAGACAATCTTGAAAATATTCTAACACAGAGAAATGCGACTTTGCCAGAAAGTGAAGCCAAAGGTTTCATGAGACAAATTTTACAGAATTATTTGGTTCCATTGAATGATGAAGGAATAATCCACCGAGATATAAAACCGACGAACATTATTGAAGAAACAACTGAAAAAGGAAAAGCGTATCATCTGATTGATTTCGGAATTGCAAGGGAACAGGGAAGTTTGAGCTTGACGACGATGGGAATTAACGCAGCGACGATTGGTTACTCAAAAATTCCGGGCACAAATGATTGTCGGGACGACCTTTTCTCTTTGGCCAAGACAGCTTATTTTCTTTTGAGAGGAAGAGGGCCAAGCCCAGAAGGAAGTCTTACTGACCGAGCTGATGAATTCGATTCTTTGGCGATTAGTCCAGATTTCAAAAAAATTTTGAAAAAAATGGTTTTGTTTAAAGAAGACAAAAAAATATTTGCACGACAAAAAGGATACGCTTCACCAGAAGAAGTTTTGAAAAAATGAAGATTCCATGGATGAAATTGACCCGAAGTTTTCTGGGAAAATATCGACGTACAGAGAAAAAGCAAAATTCCCGTTGGAACTTCAGAGAGAAATTAACGGACTTGTTGGATTATTTTCTGAAGAATATAACGGCTCGGTAAATGAAAGAAACCCATTGTCGGATGATTTTAAAAAAGAATTAGACTTGTTATTGAAAAGAATCGGCTATGAACGTGAAGAAAAGTTTATGCGTTACAAGAGAAAATTAAAAGATTCTAAAAAAATTGAATGTTTGATATGTAATAGTTCAGGTATTTCGTCGCTAAAGATAATTCTGATTTGGAAAAAAGACTTAACACCAGTTACAAAGATAAAAACATTTATGAAAAAATTTCTAATGACTGGGTAACTTTTTTTGGAGCGATAGTATCGGGAATTGCAACTGGAACAACAATTGGGTATAACCTTGGACAAAATCCAGAAGCAAAAATAAAATCAGCTCTTGTTGGTGGAGGAATTGCTTTTTTCCCAAGCTTAGCTGTAGGTCTGATTGGGGCAGTAAATTATGAAGAGGGAAATATTCGCAAAAATTCTTCACCAGCATTGACATTTATTCCTTTTATAGGATGGCCACACGGAATTGGATTAGCGACGGAAAAAATAGTAAATTATGTTGGGAAAAAAATGCACGAGAGAAAAACAAAAAGTTTGTATGCTTCGGACAAGAGTTCTCTGGAAAAAGCATTGAAGCCGGCGAAATATTTTGTCTATGATTGATTTCGTTAAATTAAAATGAACAACCTGAAAAATAATCTTTTACTCGAAGAAATGATTGAAGGAATCAGCTTATCTGGTTTAGTAAAAAAAGAATCGGGAATTTATGCTTTGGAAAAATCAATTGAAAATTCTGGCGAATTTATCGGAAATCTTTGTCCCTCTGGTTATCCTGTAATCATGAGTCTTCTTTTAAAAACTAATGCGGCACCAAAGATAAGAACTCTTTTTGAAAGATTTAATTCTCAAGTCGTGTTGGACTTGGGTGCAGGAAATGATTCAAAATTTTATAATTCAGTTTCTGATTTTGATATTAATGGATATATTGGAGTTGAGTTATTCCACGAAGAGAGATTGTTGGATGGTTTAAGAAATTCATTCAATTCAAAAAAAATTCCGTTCGCCGTCGTCAGAGAAGATATGCTTAATTTTTTGAAAAGAATTCCTGACAATTCTGTAAGTGTTCATATTTCTGGAATTGATGAAATAATAATTCCTGACATTTCTTATCACAAAAAAGTTATTCAGGAAATTTCAAGAGTTTTACACCCGCGAGGAGTTTATACTGAATCTCAAGGAATTGAAATTGGCGGGTTTGATGCAGAAAAACTTGGGCTCAAAAAAATAATTGCGGAATGTGATGTTCACGGATATATCAAAAACTAATTAGTTAATTCCCAAAAAAAGGAATTTGATAAGGTTTGACTAATTGATTTTCTGAATAAATTTTTTTTCTTTCACTCTTGTTTGGAATTTTGGATCCTTCGCGGTATTTTGCAATTGTTCTTCTTGCTATTCTTCTTAGACTCACTCTAATTTCCTCGTCGGAAAAAACAGTTTTATTTTTGAATTCTTCAGAAAAAGTTCTGTTTAATTTTTCGACGAATTGATATCTGAACACGTCATCTGATGTAGGTAAAAGATGAAAAAATGGATGAACTTCTGTTTTTCCGTCGGAATTTATTTGAACATATCTGTTTTTTACCAGACGAGAAATTGTAGTATAATGTAGATTCACTGACTCACCTAAATTTTCCTGCAAGAAAATATGCAACTGAGTAGGATTAAGGGTATTAATAAATTCTCTCTGGACATCTCTTAGTTCTGAATAAGCTTCTCTTAATTTCGAAGATATCCAAACTCTTTGGAAAAGTAAAAGATTGTAAAACTTTCTGGCGTTAGGAAATTCCTTTCCAACTAAGTTTATTTTTAATTCTGGTTTTGTGTCAAGATAATCCGCAAAATGCATTCTTGGATTGCCTTCATTAACTCCGGTGTAAATAATATCTGGGGTTATTACAACCGGTTCTATTCCGTCGACAATTCCTTCCAATTCATTTAATTTAAAACTTGGAATTATTCCAGAGTTTGGTTTTATTCCAGATTGTTTGTTAGAAACTAATTCTCCAAATATTGCTCTTGTTTTAAGCTCATGAGTTTCATGTTTTCTATCAATTAATAATTTTTCAACTCCATGAGGATTTTCGACAACTTTTTCAAGGACACTCTCCATTACACCAACAGGCAGAGAAAGCATACTACTTAGTTCAATTATTTGTTGAACATTTTGTTCCTGCCTCACTGATATATTTTGAGTTAATTGACATTCCATTCCTTCAAAGGACTATACTTATTTTTAAACCTTTCCTTTTTGTTGTAACTTGAGAGGAATATCAATATTTTGTTAATTCCCAAACCACTAACTCTTCAAAGAATATCTTTTTTTCTTCTAGAATTTTCTTTTCATAATCTTGCCAGTCGATTCTTTTTGTTAGTGAACTTGTTAACAAAATTATTTTTCCATTTTTTTCAAGATAGGTATTTGCTTGTTTCAAAAATCGGTTTATTATTTCGCTTCCGATTTTTCCACCCGCCGTCGCTAATTTGCTTTCTTTATCTTCTTTTTTGTCGGTGGGAAGATAAGGTGGATTGAAAATTATTAAGTCAAACTTTCCATGAATTTTTTTAAACAAATCACTTCGGACTACTTTTGATTTAGGAAATTTTTGTTTCAAATTTTTTATTGCTTCGAGATTTATATCAACAAGAGTCAAATTTTTTTCATCTACATGATTATTAATCAGTGCTTCAGCGATTACTCCTGAACCTGAACCCATTTCAAGAATTTTTTTATTATTTAAATTTTTGAGTTTTGCGACGGCATCACAGATTAAAAAAGAATCTTCAGCAGGTTGATATATTAATGACATTTTATCCTAACAGTTGTAAAATCTCTTCTTTAAAGATTACTACCCCAAAAAGAATTCCCATCAAGAAAATTAAAATTAAAACCATCAAGGCAATAGCGACGGCATTTGATTGCTTTTTCTGTGATGAATATTCAGAAGCATCCCGAATTATTGTTGAACCTTGATTTTGTTGAGAGATTTGAGAAAATTTATTTGCTGGTGGAACAAAAACTTTTTGAAATTGAGGAAGATTATTTGGAGTTTGATTTTGTTGAAGAATATTTTTTTGTAAGGAAATTGGTGGGAGTGTTGGTTTTATTAGCTCCATTTGTTGCTTTATAATTAAAGAAGATTTAGAAACGTTTGAATTTTCTACTGGCATTGTTAGTGTAGCAAAAGCTTCGTCGACTTCGGATTTGTTATAACCAGCATTAATCAAACTATAATACGCTTTTTGTAAAGACTGTCCTCTTGCAACCGCAGATTTCAAACCACCGATAATTGATTCGTTCACCATCTTTTATTTAGATATATTTTATACTATATAAATTTTTTATTCTAATGGTTAGTAGATATTGTTGTTACTATTAAATAGCTAAAAAAGAAACATTTAAATACTTTAAATTTCTAAAAAATATATGGTATTACAATGGTTAACAAGGAGAAAGAGTAAGGACGAACCAGCTGATGAAGTTTGGCAAAGCCCGGAGGAAATAGTTGGAAAAGGTTATTCTAAAATGGATGTTGGTCAAATTTATAATTTAATTAATGCAAACAATCTTCCAAGAGATGAGTACGGAAAAATCAAAGAAGCGGCAATCGAGCTTGGACATCTAGGTCTTCTTGACAGAGTTCTTGATGTTGGATTTGATGGAAGAAAACCAGACCGAAGAGAATTAAGAAAATGTTTAGCATATGCAGTTCCATTTAGAGGGATTAGTATTGAAAATATAAATACTTCTGTTGGTGGTTGTTATCAAAGATTATACGGACAGGATTTTTGGAATGCAGAAATCATATTAAATGATGGAACTCCCGTGAGTTTTGAAGATGCCGTTAAAGACCCGTATTGGGTTGCACAAAGAATAAATCCTGAAGAAGTAAGAGATTATATTGCAAGCGGAATTTTGATGGCGAAAGGGGTTATGACTCAAGAAGAAAGAAAGGGATTTATGAAATCAAAATATTCTCCCAAAGAAGAAAATTAAAATTTTAATACTTTCCCGTCGTTGGAAAGAAAAACATTTTGTCCGTGCTTATAGCCCATTTCTTCTGCAAGTTCTACCATTGGTTTTTCCTGTTGAATTGAACCATGTGCGGGGATTATATTTTTAGGATCAAGCATTTGAACTAAATCACGCAAGTCTTCTCTTCCGCCGTGACCTGAAACATGAATGTCTGTTTGAATTCTTACACCCATTTCTTGAAGAAAAAATTACATGGTCGGCTGAATGAAATTGAAATGGTGTTTCTCCGTTAATCATTCTGTCGAGAATAGAACCGGGTTCTGCCTGGTGCCCCGTGCAAACAACCAGGAATTTTCCTCGTTCGCTATTTAATCTTTTCAAAAAAGAATTTATTTGTTTTCTATATCTCAAAATTTTAATTTCTTTGTAGAACGGACAAAGCCCGACTTCCGACGCGCAATTCACATATTTGTTTAAACTTCTTCCTAAGAAAACAATTTCTCGGTTGGTTCTTTTACCGAATTCAACTATGCTTTTTAATCTCGCAATATGGCTTGAGAAAGTTGTTACAACCATCGCAGCATTTTTATCTCGGACAAAAGAAAATGCATCTTCTAATAAATTCCGTGCGATTCTTTCGCTCGCTGTTCTTCTTTCCGTGCCAGAATATAGCGTATCAGCAATGAGAACTTTGACTCCTTTTTTTCCCAGTTCTTTAAGTCGTTTATAATTTGGTGGTTCACCAATAACGGGATAATTATCAAATTTGAAATCAGGTGTATAAAGAAAAGTTCCTTCTGAAGAATGCCAGGCAACAAAAATACATTGCAAAGTTGAATGAGTTGTGTGAATAAATTCAAGATTGATATTTCCAGACGCTCCTTTTAATGCAAGGGTAGAATTTGGTTTTACAACTCGCATTTGATTTTTTATTTCAATTCCTTCGTCACGCAAAATAGTTTTCAAAAAAGCCATCGTGAAAGGAGTTGCGATAATTTCTGCATTAGGATATCGGTGAGCAATGTAAGGCACAGCACCAACGTGGTCCAGATGTGCGTGGCCGATAATAATCGCCCGAACTTTGTCTGACCATCCAAGTTCATCTAGAACTAAATCATTTGGGATTGCTTTAATTCGTCTAAGAAGTTTTTCAGAATATTCTTCTTGAATTTCTTGTTCCTGTAATTCAACAACTGCGGGCAAATAAAGCCCAGCATCAAGTAGAATAACGTCATTTCCTACCTTAACGGCAGTCATATTTTTTCCGACTTCCTCAAACCCGCCGACTGTACATATTTCCATAATCTTTATCTTATATTTTTTTATTTACTATAATCAGAAAACTCGTGAGTTTAAAAAATGTTGTAATTGTTAATTAAACCAGATTTCTCAGTTTTTTGAATGGTTGTGAATCGATTCCGTGCGCATCCAGAATAGAAACTAATTCTGAATCAAAAGATTTTAATCTACTATTAATTTTTT
This sequence comes from Candidatus Pacearchaeota archaeon, assembly GCA_018303895.1. Lineage (GTDB taxonomy): Archaea > Nanobdellota > Nanobdellia > Pacearchaeales > GW2011-AR1 > CABMGN01. Next base: position 1,429 of record JAGVXJ010000039.1, on the reverse strand, counting down.
TTGCTTCCCAAGCGTAAAGTGCAAAAGAATCATCATCTATAGAAGAAAGAACCTGAGAAACAATTTTTGAATATTGTTGAGCCAAAGGAAAAATTTGTTCAAATAATTGAGTCGGAAAATTTAAAGTTTTTGATTCTGGTGGAATGTTCACAGAAAAATCCCCTAATGAATAATAGGCTATGTCAGCAACGACAAAAATTCTTCCTTGACCTTGTAAAATTTTTTCTGCAAAAACAAAATTTTTTTTCAGATTTGCAAAATAAGTTGCTTCAATTTTATCTTTCATTTGTTCTTCAGAAAATGAGAGTTTAAAAACATACAATCTTAAATTGGATTAAGTTTTATTAAAAATATGGATAAAAAATATATTTCGGTGGATATTGAAAGCTCGGGTTTGACACCGGGAAAATATTCTATGCTTTCCCTTGGGGCGTGTGTTGTTGGGAAAACAAATATTAATTTTTATCGAGAATTAAAACCGCTGAATGATAATTATATTCTGGAAGCTATGAAAATCGGCTGTCTCGAACTTGAATGTTTAGAAAAACTGAAAGTTTACGACGAGGAAGTTGACGCAAAAAATAAAAATTTTAATCCTCTGAAAGTTTTGAAAATTCTTGAAAAATCTGGAGAAGAACCGAAAAAAGTTATGGCAGATTTTGCAAATTGGATTAGAGAAAATACTAAAGACTCAAAAGCAGTTGAAACTGCCGGACCAATAAAGTTTGACGGAATGTTTACTGCATGGTATTTTGATAATTTTAACGACGGGCAAAATCCTTTTGAATATTCCGGAGAAGACATCAATTCTTTTTTTAGGGGAGTAAAAAGAAATCCGTACGCACATATAGAAGATATGAATTTGAGGGAACAGAAGCATAAACATCACGCTCTTCACGACGCGATTTATCAGGCAGAATTATTTGAGAAAGTTTTGAAAATGATAAAAATTTCTCCAAAGACTGAAAAATAATTCTATATCTCGGGTTCAGATTTTATTTTCAGCGTTTATTTAAACGAGATTATTTTTTGAGATGAATAAAAAATGAGTAAAGATAAAAAAGTTGAAGAAATTAGGATTTTTGGGGGTTCGCTTAGAGAATTAAATTCTCGAGATCCATCGAGACAATATGTGATTGCGGGAGATTTATTTGTTTCAAGGAACTGTGGGTTTAGTGTTTTAGAAGAATTAACGAAGAAGACAATTGCAGAAAATGGATATGATGGGGTAATCAGAGCAATAAGATTTGAACATAAATACGGAGTAGGTGGACATTACCAAGGGGTTCCAATTAAATTAAATTCAGAAAAATAAAAAGATGGAAACAAAAGATAAAATTAAATAGTAATTTCTTCTGTTAGAAATATGAAAGCTCTTAAGCCAACTCTGCGCGAGAAGAAAAGATACTTACTTATTCGGGGAGATGGA
>JAGVXJ010000038.1 GCA_018303895.1 Candidatus Pacearchaeota archaeon | reverse complement strand
CCGAAATCGCGCAGACCGAGTGCGCGACTGGCGCCAAATTTGTCAATTATTGGACGATAAAAAATTAAGTTATCAAATATCGCAAAATAATCTTAAAAGAGCTAAGGCATATGATTGGGATATTATTTACAAAAAAACAACGGATCTCTATAAAAAACTTATAAAAGGCATTTAAAATAAAAGTTTATGAACATATATTAAAGTTAGAGAAATCTTAAAAAGCCAATAATTCTACGATTTTTATGATATCTATTATCATTACATCATTCAAGGAGCCAAAAACAATCGGCAAAGCAATACAAAGTTTTTTAGACCAAGACATAAAAGATAGGTATGAAATACTTGTTGTGGCTCCAGACAAAGAGACCTTAGATGTAGCAAAATCTTATTCCAAGAAATATATAGAGGTGAAAATATTCAAAGATCCAGGAAAAGGAAAAATGTTTGCCCTTAATATCTTGATGAAAACCCTCAAATCAGAGATATTTGTTCTTTCAGACGGAGATGTTTTTGTTGAACCAAATTCTCTAAAATATATTTTATTGCCATTTAAAGATTCTAAAGTTGGAGTTGTTACTGGTAGGCCAGTTTCTCTTGATTCTAAAAAAAAAATGTTGGGTTATTGGAGTCATTTGCTTTGTGACGCTGGAGCGCATGGTGCAAGATTAAAGAGAGCAAAAAAAGGAAAGTTTGTAGAATGTTCTGGTTATTATTGGGCATTTAGAAATAACGTCGTTAAAGACTTTCCTTTAGATGTTCCAGAGGATGCGATTATTCCAATATATTTTTGGCAAAAAGGATACAAAGTAGTTTATGCTTCCGAAGCAATAGTTTATGTTAAGTATCCTTCAAATTTGCATGACTTTATTGACCAGAAAAAGAGAACAACTAAAGCTCATGTGCAGATGTCAAAATATGTTGATTTCAATAAAATTCCGAAAACAAAAACTTTCACAAACGAATTACTAGAAAGTTATCGAGCTTTTTTATATCCAAGAAATTTCAAAGAAATGCTTTGGACATTTTTGCTTTTTCCTGTCAAGCTTTACATTTGGTGTCTTTCTTTATATCATGTTAAAATTTCGAAAAAATATCATAAGGATGCTTGGAAAGTCACAAAAAGTACAAAATAAGAGAAAATAAAAAGGTGGTTTTTCTTATACAAAAATGGATGAAAAAGAATTAACTTCATTAGAAAAAAAGGAGACTGAAACAAAATTCAGTTCCAGAAAAGAAAAAGTCTTTCAATGGCTCAAGGATAACCGTAATCTAATTCTACTTTCAATTTTAGTTTTTGCATTCGCTATCAGGATGTATTATTTCTTTATGACGACGAGTCAACCACTTTGGTGGGATGAAGCAGAGTATATGCTTAAAGCTAAAAATATTGCTTTTGGAACTCCAGATACTGGTTGGTGGTACGGGCGCCCAATACTTTTTCCAGTTATTTCTGCATTATTTTTAAAAATTGGGCTCGGTGAAATTGGTTTGAGATTTCTATGGGTTTTACTTTCTGTTGCAAATGTATTTCTAGTTTATTACGTCGCCAAATCCCTTTTTAACAAACGTGTTGGTCTTATTTCAGCAGCGATAATTTCTGTTTCTTATATAGACTTATTTTACACATTTAGACTTTTAGTTAATCTCCCAGAAATATTTTTCGTACTTCTTGCCTATTCTTTTTTTGTTAAATATGAATTCAATAAAGGTTCAAATAAATTTGTCTGGGCAATTATTCCTATTCTTTTAATTGGGGCACTAATTCGTTTTACCATCGGGATAGCTTTGATTATTCTATTAATTTATTTGCTTATAACTAAGGGAATAAAATTGTTCAAAGAAAAAAATTGGTACATTTCTTTTTTACTTGGTGTTTTGTGTTTCCTGCCATATGGAATTTATTCTTGGATTAAATACGGAAGTCCACTGTATGTTATTCTTTCAGTTCTTGTTGGTTCGACTGGCCAAAGATCTGCAATTGACACGCCTTTCAAAATTTTCATGGATTATGTAAAATACTTGCCAGCTTATACGCATTGGGTTTTATTTATCTTTTTTATCGTCGGATTAGTCTTCATCTTATTTAATTTAATTTTTTTATTTGACCTGTTAAAAAAAGATGACACAATAAAACGGAACTTATTTTTAATTTTAGCTCTTGTAATTCCACTAATTTATTTTGGTTTTTTTGTTAATCATTTTGAGGATAGGTATTTGTCTATGGCTTTGCCAATTATGTTTATCTTAATTGCGAAAGGTTTAGATTTATTTTATGAGCAAATAAAAAAATATTCTCATTACACTTTAGCGATGATAATCATCCTCGGAATTTTGTTATTTGGAGTTTACAACATGGCGATTCATTCTAATGCAATCATCAAAGATAAAATTAATTCCTATGAAGATTTGAGAAATGTTGGTTTATGGATTAAAGAAAATTCATCACCAAACGATGCCATTGTCTCAGCAGGAATGCCAGAAATTACTTACTACAGCGAGAGATCAACATTTAAACATGCAGATAATCTTTCTGATCAAATGGCGCTGATTAAGGAAAAAAATGCCAAGTATATTATTTTAACTAATTGGGAACGTTCTCCTGATTGGACTTATCAATTCTTTTCAAATCAATCTGAATTCACCCCAGTTTATCAATCAGTTAACCAAAATGGTCAGCAGACATATGCAATTGTTTTTTCTGCAATAAATTAGTCTAATATTCCCCAATCATTATACAATTTCCATATGGATAAGGTCTACCATATTTTGACACCATTGCTTCTTCTTTTGTCACTTCAATCCATTTACTCTTTCCAAATTTTTTTAAGAATTTTTGTGATTTAAAATCTATTTCCTCGTTTTTTATTAAAGAGTCTAACTCTGGATTGTATCCAATAGGGACGGTAAAGATTATTTTACCCCCCGGTTTCAAACAATTTCTTTTTAAGTTTTTTAAAACATCTAAAATTTTTGCACTTGAATTTCCAACTTTATCATCGTCATATCCAATATGTTCAAAAGTCGAAATAGAAATTATTACATCATACTTTTCTGAAGGAAGATAATCCAAAATGTCTTTATTGATAACATTTTTCCCCACCTCGTATTTATCTAAAATATCCCACTTAACTGGGAAATAATGTGACAAAACATTTCCTATTTCAAGAATTTTCATTTTTTTATCTCGTATATAATTTAAAATTATTGGAATTTCAACACAGCGTTCATTTGCCCAAGTGATATTATACTTACTATAGAAAAGAGAATACTCTTTCTTATCAAAGATAAACCTTTTTCTTTTTTTAATTTTTATTATTAATGGGGCAAAAATTATTCGAAGAGGTTTCATAAAAATTTCTTTGATTCCAAATCTTTGAACAAACCAAAAGATTTTTCCAAGCTTAGAATTGTATAAATGTTTTTCCATGTTTACTTTACCTTTTTTAGACTTATGTAGTTTTCTATTATGCCTAAATATTCCTTTGCTTTAGACTGGAAGTCAAATTTTTTTGACCAGTTCTTTGAGTTTAATTCCATCTTTTTTCTTAACCTTTTGTTTAAAATTATTTCTTTTATTTTTTCTGCAAGTTGGTGCGGATTTTCATATTCAAATAAAAGTCCAGTTTTACCGTCGACAATTGAGTCTTTTATTCCAGAAACATTACTTCCAATCACGGGGGTTCCAAAGTAATTTGATTCAATATTAACAATCCCCCACCCCTCTTTAAAACTAGGATTTACAAAAATCCATGCCTTCTGCATCAATTCTGCTTTTTTTTCTTCACTAATTTTTCCTAGAAATTTAACATTGTTTAAATCATTTTGAAGAACATATTTCTTCATTTTTTCCACTTCCGTTTTATCTCCACCGCCAGCAATCCAAATTTCAAGATCTATTTTGTATTTTTTAATTTCTTTAACTGCTTGAAGTAGCACATCCAGCCCTTTATATTTTTTTATTCTGTTCAAGAATAATACTACAGGTTTTTTATTTTTTGAATATTTTTTATACTCTGCAAAATTTATTCCTGGATTAATTACTCCAATTACCTTTCCTAGTTTTTCATTTTCAATTTCTTTTTTTGAACTTTCTGAAATAGTCAATATGGGCACTTTTTGATAAACTCTTGGCATAATCTTAGTTTCAATAAACCATCCGATAATTGCGAGAGGTAGTGGGAGTTGTTTGAACCACACTCCTTTATGGACATGATGTATATGTAGAAATATTTTTTTGTTTCGGACAAACAACTGAGTAAAAAAAGGAATACCATTTTCAACATCGATTATAATATCTGGTTCTTCTTTCATTTTAAAAAAAGCAACTGGACTTAGAGCATAAAGTGTCATGGGGCTACCAACACGAATTATTTCTACTCCGTCGACATTTTCTTTATTTTTACAATTTTTCCAACCACCACAAATCATTGAAACTTTATTCCCCGAGGCTATCCATCTTTTTGCCATTTCATGAAAGTATAGTTTAAATATTAAAATTTTCATTTTATTTTTCTCCATAATCCATTAACTATTGGTCTAAAGATTTTTGTTATTTTTCCAAAGGGTGAGTTTAAAATTCTTAACTGAATTATTGCCAAAAAAAATTGGGTGCTGGCTTTTTTTATGTTCAATGTGCTGTCGGGAGAATCTTCCCATACTGTCGGAAGTTCTTTAATTCTCATTTTTGCTTTTCTTAATTGATAAATCAAATCAACATCAAAAGCCCAATTAGTTATCCCTAATAGTGAAATAATCTTTTCCAATGCTTCTCTTTTGAAAACTTTTGCTCCACACTGAGTATCTCGATAAGGAAAGAAAAATAAAGTTCTTATAATAAAATTTCCAATCCTTGAGACAACTCTTCTTTTTACAGGCTGTTTTGGTTTAACGACTGATTGCCCCAAATATCTACTGGCCATTATTCCATCATAATTTTTTGAATAGTTTACTAATTTATAATACTCTTCAGGTTTTGTTGACATATCAGCATCGACAAAACCAATAAGATTAAATCCTCTTTCCAACGCATTTTTAAAACCAACAATAATTGCGTTTCCTTTCCCTACTTCTTTCAAATTTAGACAACTAATCTTCTTATTTTTCTTTTTCCAATTTCTTACAATCTCTTCAGTCCTATCTTTAGTGTTATTTATTACTATTAAAATTTCGTAATCAAAATTATTTTTTTTCTTAACCAAATTGTCTAAATATCCCGAATATTCTCTTAACGTTCTCTCAATTCTTCTTTCTTCATTATATGCTGGGATTATTACAGCTAACTTCATTTTTTTAGCAATAATAATGAGTATAAAAACATAATTGTGCTTGTGGCAAGGAAGGCAAGTGAGAAACTTAACAAGGTTTGTCTAAATAAAAACATCAATCCAATCATTAACATAACAAAAATAAAAAAAGAATAACCTTTTCTCATGCTTAATTTGTTTATTGAAGCTCGGTATAATATTAATACATTTGTTAATGAAAGTAGAGAATAAGTTAATCCAAGGATAAATAAAATTCCTGCAGCACTAATATATTCGTTTGAGCCCAAGGAAATCACTTTTATTACTATTTCTGGGATGAAAAAATATATTAGCAAGATAATTAAAGATATTCCTGAAACAATAATTACTGCTTTTTTTAGTAAGATATTTGTTTTTTTACCTTCTTCAAAATTTTGAGATGAAATTGGAAACATTGCTTTTGATATTGCAAGGCTTATGAACAAGATAACTTTGCCTAGAAGAGAAACAAAAGCATATTGCCCAGCTAATCGAGAGTCAAAGAAAATTCTTGCGAGGATTATATCTAAGCTGTAAATCAGGACAATTGAAGTTATAGCAATTAGTAAAGAAAAATTCTCTCGGTAAATTCCAAAAAATTTTTCATCTATTCTTTCAGCATTATTTACATCTTTTAACATAAAAGTGACTATCCATACTCCAGCTATTATGCAAGAAATAATTACTCCTAAAATTGCACCATAGGCTTTAAGTCCAAGACTAACCAGAAATATTGCAAAAATTACCTTAACAAAAGATTCCAATGCCAAGCTTCCCCCCATTTGGGTAAATCTTTTTTTGCCCTGTAAAATCCCTCTTTGAATTGGAATAGTAAAAACATAAAATAAAATTGTTCCAGTGAGGATAATTAAAAAGAATTCTATTTTCAAAATTTTTGAAAGAATTAAACTAAGTGGAATGAATAGTAAAAAAAGAATTATTGAAATTTTTATCCCTTTATTTGTTGCTTTCATCAATAAGTCCTTTATTTTTCCATCTTCTTTTTTTGCATTAAACTTACTGGTGTATTTTGAAATAATTGTCTGTATTGTTTCAGCTGGAACACTGATGATGTAGACGATTGACATTAAAACAGCGACGACACCAAATTCTTCCGGTCCAAGAATTTTTGCCATTGAAACCTGGAAAAGATAATTAAAAAAATTGAACAATACAATCATAAAAAGAAGAATTATACTTCCACGGATTAACTCATCTTTTTTTATACTTTCAATCATTTTACAAAAAAGAACTCCCAAATATTAATAATCCCAAAAAAATTATCGTGATTTGGAAAACGTTTATTACCCAAACAACTTCATATTCATAAACTTTTTTGCTTGGCTTAACTTTTTTCAATAACCAAATTGCAATGTGTTCTAATCCATAAAATTTTTCATAAGGCATTTCTAAACTTCCATCAGGATTTACTTTTGGAAAACTTTCTTTTTTCAATTTTCCTCTTACTTTCAAAATAACTTCAAAGATATATGGAATGAAAAAGAAAATTGCAATTTTTTCTATGTTTCCAATAATTGCGACGGCGCCTATTAGTGCTCCGACGGAATAGGTTAAGATATCTCCCGGAAATACTTTTGCAGGGTATTTGTTAAATAAATAAAACGCCAGTAGTGCAGCCACCATTGTCAAACAGACAATACTCAACCAGGAATTACCGGTGTTAAAAGTCACAAATGACAAACCTAAAAGAATAATTATTCCCTGACTTGTCTCAAGTCCGTTATACCCTGCTAAAAAATTAAATGTTGTTGAAGTTGCAATAATTCCCAGAGGAACCAAGATTAACGGATAAAAAATTCCGAGCTCTATTCCCATCATCCTTGATTCCCCAACATTTATTACCATCAAAGGAATTGCGGCAAAGAAAACAAATAACAATCTCGTCTTTCTTGTCAGACCAATTTTCCATCCAAGAATATCATCGATTAATCCTATAAATGCTACGGCAAAAACTGTGAATAATAATGCGAAAATTTCCAAAGTTTCTCCCTGACCTTTAAAATAAAATATTTTTATTCCGATGTATAATAAAACCCCAAAAACAAATCCAAATAAGACTCCAACCCCCCCTGCTTCAGCAACATCTTTTTTTTCACCAGGTTTATTTAAATCTTTGCCAACTATCCCCACCTCTTTTGCTTTTTTTATCCAAATTGGCATGAAGAAAAGAGTTACAAAAAAACTTGCTAAAACCGATAAGATTAGTATATTTTCCATTTTCCTAAAAGAGTTTTTCTTTATTTTTAAACTTATAATTTCCAAGAAAGATATTTTGATGCATCTTTATCAATATACTCTGGTTTGAATTCTTCTTTTCCAGTGTAATCAATTTCCCATATTTTTATTGGTCCTTGGATTCCCTGATAATAAATAAACTCTGAATTTGAAGCACCTTGTGCTCGTAACGAGTCGGTTACAAAACTTGACTCAACATGCTTAATCTTGAAGTTAGGGAAATTATTAAATGGATCATCTAGAATATACTTTTGTGCCAGCATACCCTTCATAATTCTTGGACTTAAATACATCATTGCACCCATTTTATTAATTCTAATTCCACTAGCTGAATTTATTAAACTAGGAAAAGTG
>JAGVXJ010000037.1 GCA_018303895.1 Candidatus Pacearchaeota archaeon | reverse complement strand
CAATATGCTTCAACCATTTTTTTTCCTCCTTCTGTGAATTTATATTTTATTTAGACAAGATTTTAAATCTTGCTTCTTACGGGATGTTTAGCTCCGCAAGCCATACAGTGTATGAATGTGACGCGATCCTCTCTTATAAGCGTTGTGTCTGGCTTTCCACATTGCTTGCAGATGACAAACTCCTTTGCATAATCTTCAATTTTTTGGTTTATCTTTGAACTGGGAATTTTATTATTTAGAATAAATCTGTCTCCTTCTTTTTGTCCCTGTGTTGCGAGTTCTTTCAAAATGAATTTTTGAAAATGTTCCGGGTCTCTTCTCAAGTGTGAAATAATCTGAAAAAAATTTGTTAATATTGTTTTCTTTCCTTCAATATGTCCCTCGATTTTTGGTATCTCAAATCTTTCTCCATTTCCTTCGGGTTTTTTTATGTTTCCAAAAGCCTGATTTAATAGTTCTTCGTAAGATTCCATGTTCATTTTAGAAAAGAGGGGTTTTTAATCATTTGGGATTTTGTTTTTTCCGATAAATATAAAAAACTTATTTTTTACAATGCCCCATGGTTAAGAAGAAGTCAGTTCATCAATTAAGAATCGAGGAAATTGTAGCAGATCCTTCTCTAATTGGAATTAGTGAAAAGATTGACGCAGAATTAGAATTCTTCCTCTTTAAGAAAGGCAGTCATTATGACAGAGATTATGCAATCGATGTTTTAATCACTTCTAACAATGGGCTTTATGTAGTAGAATACAAATGTTTTGGAAGTAAATCAAATACAAATTGTGCCAAAAAACAGCTCATCAAAGCAGAAGTGGGGTTAAGAAGAATGCATCGACCGGCAAATCATTTCTTATATGTTCATGATCATTTTGTTGTTCATGAATTGATGAATGGAATATGGTGTCCAAAATACGAAAATTTTCTTGATGATAAAATTATTGAATTAGACTAAATTAAAAAATAATTATCCCAAATATCTTACTTTTCCAGGACGAGGTTCGAAAACAATTCCTTCTTCAATAAATTTTTGTATTTCTTGGTTTATTATCTCTGGAGAAACATCAGTTAATTGCAGAATTATTCTATCAACTTCCATTCCACCCTCTTGTTCGGCTTTTTTTATGAAGTCAAGTATCTTATCTTTTACTGCCATCATTTGCTCTTTTCCAGTAGAAATGACGTCGGGATTTTTGCTTTTTTCTTTTTCTATTTCGAGTTTTCTTACAAGCAAATATCTTGGATCATGTTCTTTTATTATTTCTGGCGCAATGTAAATTTCATTGTTAAAATATCTTAAATTTCCAATTACAACTACTGTTTGTCCTTGTTGCACGTCGGAAAATTTTGAAACATCGTCGCCAAATATCTTCAATTTTATTTGTCCTGAGCCATCGTCTAAAGTTAAGAAAAGATATTTCCTGTCTCCCTGACTTTCATATTTATCAACAATATTTCCAATTACATTTGTTCTTATTATTTTTCTGTTTCCTAGTTCAAGGAAAATAAATCTATCGCTTTCAAGAAGAGGTTTTCCTAAAAAGATTTCTCCGATTCTTACTTTGTGTGCAACATTTCTTTTGAATTGTTCATCTGCCATCTTTTGTTTTTTGTTTGATTTTTTTGAGTTTCAAATTCCCACTCCAAGCTCGGACTTTGTCCGAGACCCACCCTTTCTTATCTGAATCCCCAAGGGTTTTAGGAATCTCAAAAAATCAAATCTTTTAATTTATTATTAGGAAAAATTTTGAGAGTTTATAAGTTTTTATGATATTAGAAGAAATAGTTAATCTCTCGGATTCTTCAAACTGAAACACTTGTATTGGAAAGGTTCAAAATATTTTCTGGCTTCTTCGATTAGTTTTTTGTCTCCCTTGGTCCCAAAATTATATTTACTCATCAAACCTTCAAGTTCTTCACAAAGGTCTATTGCATTTCCTGCCTTAAGTCTCACAAAATACAGGTCACTCTCATTGTCCAAATTCTTTCCTTGTTTTGCAAGAGATTCAATTCCTTGGATAAATATTTGATGGTCTGCTAAGGCCTTTTTTCCCAAATTATTTTTTGCCATTGCCAATGTAATTTTTTGAAGTTTATAAGTTTTTATGAGATAATCAAATCACAATAATTTTTATAAAGGATGTTCTTCATGATTTTTAATGAAAACTCTTTTTCCAGAAAAATGGTTTGAGGATAAAAATTTTCCTGATGCTAAATTTTTTGACGAATCGCAGGGATTATATATTCTTCGTAAAAGAATGGAAATTAATCGAGGAATGAGATTGGATGCTGAATGGCAACATCTTGAAACAGCGATGGGTTATGTTGCAGGTAAAGGTGAATCGGATAATCAACTTGGTATTTGGTTTTCAAGAAGATTACCTACAGATTATTGTGTTGGTGGAAATTTTGTTGCTCCTTGTGAATTTGTGCCTCTTTCTAAAATATTTTCTTTATCTGATTTAGAAAATGATATTCCTTATTTTCCAAAAAAATAATTCATCTAGTTACTATCTGCATTTTGCACGTATCCTCGACGAGGTTCAAATAATTCTCCGCCCCTCTTCAATTTTTCAATAAGTTCTTCAAGCTCTGGTTTGCTTATTTTACTCTCAAGTTCTTTTTCTAATTCCTCAATGGGAATCATTTTTCCCAGTTTTTTTTCGAGAGTAAGAATTGTTTCCTTGACAATCATTATTTTACTTCGTTGAGAAAAGGAATACTTCCCAGAAATTCTGTCGATGTCAACTGATTTGCTTTCGTAATCATATCCAACCTGCATTAAATAATATTTCATTATTTCTATCGCTCTTTGAGCATCTTCAATCTGAACTGTTTGACTTAATCTGACTTTTGCTGATGCTTCTGCCATTCTTACAAGTGCCTGCAATTGACGAGCGGAAATTGGAATTGGTCTCAATGCTGATTCTGATGATACTGGTTTATTTCTTAACTCGACGTAAAATTGTCTTATTTCTTCAATTGCCTCGTCGGAAAGTTCGGGTTGAACCCTCTGCTTTGAGTATGCTATATATTTTCTGAAAAGTTCTCGTGGAATTAACATATCATTTCCTTTAGTCTTATGTTCTTGCAAAACATGAATTGCGATTCTATTATCATTTTCTCGATTTGGAATATCTCTTAATGTAAAAATTATATCAAATCGGTTAATCAATGTTGGGGGCAAATCTATTTGTTGCGCGATTGGTTGATAAGGATCAAATCGTCCGAATTTGGGGTTTGCTGCGGCAAGGACGGACGTTTCTGCTTTAAGTGATGCCTGAACATTTGCTTTTGAAATTGTAACTGTTTGCTGTTCCATCGCTTCATGCATTGCACTTCTATCTTGTGGATCCATCCTTTCCAATTCATCGATACAAACTAATCCTTTGTGTGCGAGAACCATTGCTCCGGCTTCCAAACTCCATCCTTTCAAATATTCATCACGGACAACTGTCGCAGTTAAACCTGCCCCCGAAGTTGATTTTCCGACGACATATCGCCCTTTTGGAGAAATGTTTGCCATGAACCCAAGAGTTACAGATTTTGCGACACCAGGGTCACCGATTAAAAGAATATGTATATCTCCCCTTATTCGTGAACCATTTTGTTTTTCTTTTTTAACTCCGCCGAAAAGTTGCAGAACTAATGAACGTTTTATTTCATCATAACCCCAGACACTTGGTGTGATGCTCTTCGCCAGTTTTTCGAAAACTTTTGGGTCTGCCGCAAGTTCTAAAATTTGTCTTTCATCTTCTTCATTAATATTCAACTCTTCAAAAGTTTCTTCCATTGGGATTACATTGTTTGCTTCGACAGCGAGTTCAAATCTTGTGGAAAGTCCGCCGGTTGTTAATGGAACCGGAACTTCTTTTAGAACTCCAATCACTTTTACTTTTGCACCTGGAGTTGTTTTCTCTTCCATTTTCGGTTCGACTAAATCTTCTTTAACAAAAATATTCATTCTCTTTGGCTGTTCACCACCAAATAAAGATTCTGGAGATTCTTCAATTACAAGTCTTTGGGTGTCGACCATTTCTCTGCTTAAAACTTTGAATCCACCTCTTCTTCCGCAAGAACATCTGCTTGGCTCTCTGAATTTTTTTTCAAGTTGCAGAACTGAAATTATTGTCCCACACGATGGACATTCAAATTTCGCGTTTACAACTTGAGGTCTTACATCCGAAGCCTGACGAATTATTCCTTCAATCGTGATAAGCTCGTTAAGATGTTTTGAACGGATGTTTCTTATTTTTACTTCGTGACTTGCAGGAGTATTAAAAAGTCTAACCCTGACATTTTTTACCAAACCTGACTCTTCTATTGCTAATTCAACTAAATGCAAAATATCGTCGGGATTTGCCAAAATTTCGTCGGCGAGAAGATTTGAATATTCACTTAACTTCATGAAATCGAGGTATATTACATTATTCCCTTTTCTTAATGATTCTCCGACTTCTTTTTTGTAAAAATCAAAGAAATTCTTTGCTTCAATAATTAAGTCTTCATTCTTTGAACTATTATTCTCTCTTTTAATTTCGGTCGATACTTTTCAGGGGGTTTTGGTTTTTATAGATTTATGTGAATTTTTATTCGATTTTGACAAACAAATATTTATTGCTCTGGTAGAAGTCTTCAACTGAATTTTTATTCCACCAACTTTCAAGATTGGGTTTTTCTATCAAGGCAGGAAGATGAAACTGAACTTTTCCTGGGCTTAGATTTCTTCCCCAATATTCTTTGTGGCTGCGTATCTGGATTAATTTGTCACCTTCGAATTGCCAACTTCTTCTTAAAACCACTCTTCTTATTGCTATATCCTGGAGATGTGATGCGGGGCTTTCTTGTATTGAATAATCGAATCCAGAAAAAATATTTGACTCTTTATGGTCGTAAATATTTTTGGCGTCGTGCGTGAGTTTTTTCCACAAATCTTCACGATTTAATGAATCTGCAAAATAAGCGTCTTCATAAATCTGGCAGGCTAATAAAAAAGAAATTCTTTCTTGTCCAAACTTCCAGGCAAGTTGCCAATTTTCTTTCCCATACTTTTGATTGTATCCGTCGATTATTTGGTCTTTTTTATCCCCGAAAAATCCGGGTCGTTCTAACTCTTTCCAGTTCATAATAAAAAAATGTTTTTGAAGTTTATATTTTTTGTTATGATTTTTATACAGATAATTCTATAAATTATTTTTTCATGGTTATTCTATGGATGAAACACGTGAAGAATTTTTTAATGCCTGTTCGGAGATGTATTCCAAAAAGGAAATAGAACTATTTGAGACGGCGATTGATTTTATTAAACAGAAGTTTGGTTCGGAAAAAAGAATTTCGGGTGAAGAACAGGTTGTGAATAATATTCGGATTGGGTTGGTTTTAGTTAAGTCTAAACTGACTTCTGAAATTGTTTGTGCGGGTTTGCTTTATGGCCTTGATGAAAGACTTGCGCCAAAAGAAATTCAAGATAATTTTGGGAAAGGAATTTCTGATTTGGTTTTTGGGCAAAATCAACTTCGGGTTTTGCGAGAAAAAAACAGAAATGCCGAGGCGGAAATTGTAAGAAAAATTTTGCTTACTTCATTGTATGCTCCTCGAGTGATTTTTGTTAAACTTGCATCTAAACTTACAAGTCTGTTAACTCTTGGTGCTCTTCCCGAATTAGAACAGAAAAGAATTACTAAAGAAGTTTTTGAAATATATGCTCCGTTGGCAAATCGTTTTGGTTTGGAATACATAAAAAGAAATCTTGAAGATGAAGCATTTAAAATAATTAATCCAAAAAAATTTAGGGAAATTTCGGAATTTTTGAAGGCATCTAAAGAGGAAAGAGAATCATTCATAAAATCTTTTATTTCAGAAGTTGAAGTTCTTTTGAAAAACAAAGTTAAAATTTTAAAAATTAAAGGAAGAGATAAACATATTTATAGCATATTTAAAAAAATCACTGATCGGGGAGTTCCACTTGAAAAACATAAGGACCATTTTGCGATAAGAATAATTGCTGAAAACGTCGAGGATTGTTATAAAATTCTGGGGGTTTTACATGAGAATTATTTTCCTGTTGAGGGAACATTGAAAGATTACATAAATCTTTACACACCGTTGTAAAAACAAAAGATGATAAAGTTGTAGAAGTTCAAATAAGAACTCTTGAGATGGATGATTTTGCCGAGGAGGGAATGGCGGCACATTGGTCGTATAAGGGAATTAAATCTGATGTTGAATTTGAAAGGAGAACGGCTTGGTTAAGGTCGGTTTTGGATTTACAAAATCAAGCGGATTCAAAAGAATTTTTGAAAGATGTTAAAGTAAATATTTTCTCGGATAAGATTTATTGTTACACTCCAAAAGGAAAAGCGATTGAATTACCGACGGGTGCGTGTGTTTTGGACTTTGCTTATCATATTCATCAGGAAATTGGGGACAAAGCAATTGGTGGAAGAATCAATGGTCTTTTTGCATCGCTTGACAAAAAAATTAATTCTGGAGATGTTATTGAAATTGTTACAAATAAAAATCAAAGGCCAAATAGGGACTGGTTGAAATTTGTTGTATCAAGTAAGGCGATAAATAAAATTAAAAATAGCAT
>JAGVXJ010000055.1 GCA_018303895.1 Candidatus Pacearchaeota archaeon | reverse complement strand
ATTTTTCAGCAACCTTTTCTGAATGTTTCAATAAATCTGAAAAATCCTCTCTTTTTAATTTCTTCAAAATTAAGGAATCTTCTGTCTTAGTTATAATTATCTCATCACCCTTGCCTAGATTCATTTCATTTCTAAATAAAACAGGGAGAGATATCTGCCCTTTATCAGTAATTCTTATAATTTTAAAACTCATAAAAAAGTAAGAATTTCCTTACTTATATATTTTTCCATTAAAAACTTAAATCATAAACTAAGAAATTTATTTTCCAAATACTCTGCTAAACCATTCAATAAACCTATCCATTAAACCCTGACTTACACACTGTCCTGAAAAACAAAGATTGCTTTTGCACTCAAAATTATTTTCACAGGATTTCTCATCACCAAACTGATTCTTAAATTCAGAATCCTCTCCGCAAAAAGTTCTGCCTCTTCTGTAACCAAGAGGATAACATTCATCGTCTAATTCACAACCACTGCATTCTTCAGAGGAAATTGTTCCGTCGTCAAAACCAGGAACTCCTTCATCAAAATCAGAACCTTCCCCAGATTTTATATAAAAAACAATTTTCTTCAATTCATTTGTATAAACTTTCGGACCTATTTCCTTTATGATCAAATAATCCCCATTAGGTAATTTAAGAGAATTACCTTCTTTCAAATTCTCCTGACCATATCTGCCATCAACTTCTAATACCACTTCTAAATTATCATCAGTCCATCCAATACCTCTAATTGTGATTTCATGTCCTTTTGCAATTATTGTTTCTCCTTCCAATAATGTATACAAATTTGAATCAAAATCCCCTCCCAAATTTTTACCCATCCAAAATTGAACCCCTCTTCTTCCTCCTTCATAATCTTCAGAAGTTTCAACATAAACAAAATCAACACCAATATAATAACCATCAGATAATTTCTGTGTTTGTCTCTCTTGCAATAAATTAGTTATCTCACCATTAACATTAAATTTAACTCTGGTAGAATCAATGTAATTAATTGAAACACTATGATTTCCAACAAACCACGCACTCTCCCCTTCACGAAGAGGTCTGGAATCTCCGTCGCCGACGATACAAGCTCCATCTTGGCAACCATTTGAACATTTGTAAGGAGTAGATTTTTTAATTCCATTTTCACAAGAGTATTCCATTAAATTTGCTAAATCACTTCCAAAAGTACACTTATCTATAACAGGGGTTTCATTTCCTTCACTAACCTTTCCTTTAACCCAATAATTCTTTCCGCTGTCGCTGTCTGTGCAAATATTACTCTTGTTAGTAATTTTAATCCCCCCATTAAGTGTATCGAGAATATTATTATTAGAATTTATTAGTTTAATCGCAAAATTATAATATCCTTCCTTAATACATTTAAAGGAATGGTACCCAAAATTATGGTTGGGGCTATCAACAAACACCTTCCTAATATTACTTCCGACTACAAAATTACCTCCTATCCCATATGAAGGTTCAGTATTTTCAAAAACACAATTATCTGGAAGAATATATTCAACATAATGCGTATCTGGACCATAGTTTATAACTCCATAAAGTGCAAAGGGTTCTCCAACACCAACAGAACTTATCCTCTCAAGACTATCAACTGGACTAGCAGGAGTAAATGAAACTTCACTTACTTTAGGTTGACCTTGAACACAAGCTCCGTCTAGACAGCCATATAGGCATTTATAATTTTTAACATTCTGCATTCCCCCATCACAGTACCATTCAATTCAATCCCCCGTCGCTGTCTGTACAAGTTGTTTCTTCCCCTCCAACACAAGATCCATCTTTGCATCCATTTGGACAAGTATAAACCTGTCTATTCAACCAACCATCAACACAAGAAAATTCAAACAATTCTCCATTCAAGCAAGAATCTTCATAAGGCATCATAATTCCAGATTCATTAAATTGAACAACCCCTTTAACTTCATAATTCTTTCCACCGTCGCTGTCTGTACAAGTTGTTGTTGTCTCACTTGATTTTTCCAAACAAGCACCGTCTTTGCATCCATATGGACAATTATAATTAACAGTGCATAAACCATACTTACAAGAAGCATCGCAGTATCCTTCAAGCAAAGTCTTAGAAGAATAACAAGCATCAGACCCTCCGCTTCCTTGGGAATTTTCAAAAAATCCTTTTTTATAATAATTCCTTCCTCCGTCGCTGTCTGTGCATTTTACTTCAACAACATCAACACCGCATTTATACCATTTACTTGAATCACAATTTGCATTGCTTACTGATCCTAAGAAAACACCTGGATTGCAGCACAAAGCGGTTTGAGAAGTTCTGTTTATAGACCATGAACCATCACAGCAATAATCTTCATTATTTGAAAAATCAGCAATCTTTGAATTATATCCTCTGCAAGATCCTTGCGTGCAGGAAAATTCTTTTTGAGTTGTCGAGCTGAATTCTGCAGGACAAGATTTAACATCCATTCCGATTATAGCAACGCCTGAATTAATCAATTCATCGCAAGTCATTTTAATCCATCCTGTTGCGCATGAACTCTTCCAATTTGTTCCTCTTGAATCAACCCAATAATTTCCCTCGCATTTGTAAGGATAATCTGTAAACATTCCTGCGCCATTCATCAAAGGAAAAACAATCTTGTTTGAACCAGTGCAATAATTATCAACACATTCAGCGCGGCTGAGAGCAGTTGCATGACCAGTTATTTTATTAAAAATATCTCCAAAAGAAAAGGCAGAAATCATTGACAAACTTAAAACTAAAACTAAAGCAATGCACGTTAAACCCCTTTTCATAATTCTCAAAAATAAAAGAACTTTATAAATTTAATTGCTTTCAATTTTCGCGAGCAGTTCGTCGAAATTAATTTCCTTCACAGAATTTATAATTAATTCAGCATTGTTAAAATAATTGTTATTTCTTACATCTCCTAAAAAAAACATTTCCTTCCCAAGAATATTTTGTTTTTGCTCGGTTAATTTTTCTGAATCTTCCAAATCAAATCCTAACAAAGGAATATTGTCGTGAAACAAAACTGCGCGAATTGATTCTGTTCCGTCGTCAATTACAACATTCATAACTGCTCGCTTTTCCGGCGCAACACTTCCGTGCGTCGCGCAAGTTGAATCTTCTCCTACTTTTTTCTTGCATTCCGGGCAAACATAAAAAAATTTCGGTTCAAACGCCTGAACAATAAATGCTCTCACCCCGACGCTGTCTGGATTCTTAAAATCAATTATTTTTTTTTCATAAACTTGCTTTTCAATATTGACATTGCTGATTTTCTCGTTGCTCTTTTTGAATTCTGAAAAACTTCCAAGATGCAATTCATTTCCTCTCATTGAACCGTTCAAAATTTCTACAACACTCTCTTTCCCCAGTTCGTTCTTTTCAATTAATTCAATATGATTAACATCCCATAAAACAACCTTGACATTTGATTTCTCGTCGGCAAGCGTGAAATTCGCGACCTTGCCTTCTTTTCCGTTTCTCACAAAAGTTCGCACAGGTGACAGTCCGATTATTTTTCCAATAACATTAACCCTCCTCATTCCCGGAAGCAATTCATCTATCTTCAATTTCTCGTTGTCAAAATTAATTCCCAACTCAGAAGCGATTATTTGCATTGCGCCCTCGCGACTAATCAAACCAGAAAGTTTCGCCCGCTTTGCCTCGACTCGCCTTTCAATTTCTTCCTTGTCCAAACTCGCAGCCTTAGAAATCTTCAACAGAATTTTTTCGTAATTTCCATCACCCATTTCTCAAAAAAAAGTTGAGAGTTTATAAGTATTTTGATGATGGAAGGATTTTGAGGTTTAGCAAAACTCGTGGAAATTCAAATATCCCTAAAGGGCGGGTCTCGTCTGAAGGACGAGGTTGAGTGGGGATTCTAAACCTCAAAAAAATGCAAAATTTTTATCGATAGAGTAGTAAGAAATTTTTACAGCAGAAAGGCGAGAGCGTTTTAAATTTTGCTCGAGGGGTGAGCGATTTCGTGGTAGAAGTATCGCCGGCACAGGAACTTCGTGCGGGGTCGCGAGTTGTGGGAAATTTAATGGGTAAAAACTTCCTAACGCAATTATTGTCTTTGAGAGAGGAGTAAGAGATAAAATCCCCATCATCATTCAGGCAAGGCAGGAGGTTGAGGTATTGAATTACCTAAGCCACTAACTCCAGAAGAATCTCCTCCACTAAGCCAAAAATAAATTCCAACCCCAATAACAACTAAAATTAGAATTATTAAAACCGAAATCCATGCTGAAGATTTTTTATTTTTTGTTTTCATCTTAGATACATGCTCCATCTATACACTTATTAGGACATTCATATAGTTCTTGTTGAACATTTCCATCAGAATCACAATAATACTCCCTCAATGTTCCATATTCAGTATTATAATAATTTAAACACAAATCTCCTCTAAATTGGGTGCCATTTATAGTTATCATACCATTTTCATAATAATTTAATCCTCCGTCGCTATCAATACAACTTCCCTCTTCATCACTAGGCAGACTCGGGGGGTTTGTTGAACTTACAGATGAACTTCCAAGCGTACAATCTGAAGATACTTTAATTATCAAACCATATCCAAAAACAGTATCCCCATCCCAAGAGAATTCATTTGGATTGGAATAAGGAAAATCCAACCATTCCTTATTATAATTATCCCAAAAATAAGATTTTTCAATCTTACATAATCCAACAAATCCATCTTTCATATCTGGAGTGATTGATACAAAATTCCATCCAGAAGCTAATTTTCTTTTATTTAATTTATCATATCTTATAGTTGAATAACTTAATGAACCTGCTTTTTTCGAATATACCCACATAGCACTAGTCAATATAGGATCATCACCTTCATAAAAACTAATATCTTCATTTAAATCTTCTTCACTTGCTTCTTCAGGATACATTTGAAAATATTCTTTTTTAAGGGGGGAATAATACCAAATAACAGATATATCTTCTTTTTTTATCTGGCTCCTTTCACTAATTGCATTAATATTATATAATCCAGCAAGAATATTCCACCCCTCAACTAATTGAATTTCAACATTATATTTATTTCCAGATGTATATTCTTCACTTACAAACATATTCGCAGAAACAAAAATACTCAAACTCAAAATAGCAATTAAACTCATCACTCCAATTATTTTCTTATCCATAAATAGATTAAGAAAAAAGATTTTTTAAATCTTTTCAAATCTCCCCTTCTTCCTCCAAATATTTTTTAATTCTTCCAATTCCCTCGATAATCTTCTCTTTATCCAAAGCATAACTTAATCTTATTGTTCCAGGAGCTCCAAACCATTCTCCAAGATAAGTTATAACTTTATGCTTCTCATATAAATCTCTCAGCATTTTTTCAGGATTCTTCACCTTGGGCAAAACATAAAACGCCCCTTCGGGTTTCCAAAACTCAAGACCTAATTCTTCTAATAAACTGCAAATCAAATCTCTTCTCTCTTCCCAGATTTTCAAATCTTCCTTTAACTTATCCTTTGGCACCTTCGTCGCTGTATAAGCCATTTCCTGAGAAATAATACTTGTGTTCATTGAAGTGTGCGACTTCAAATCAATTACTCGTCTGACTAATTCCTTGTCATTTGAATAAAGATAGCCAACTCTAAAACCGCACATTGCAAAAGTTTTTGAAAAAGAATTCACAGTGATAATATGCGGACCAGTTAGCATATAATTCTCTCGAATATAAATTAAATCTTTGTAAACCTCGTCAGAAACAATTGGAATATCTAACTCTTGTGTTACCCTTTCGATTTCCTTAAGTGTTTCAATATCCTGAACTCTTCCTGTAGGGTTCGACGGAGAATTAATTAAAACTGCTTTGCAGTCTTTAACTTTTTTCTTAAAATCCTCAATATCAATTTTGCCTTTAACAGTCTCTGTATAAACAGGTTCCATTCCAGCTGCTTTTATTAAATGAGGATAAGAATAATAATACGGCTTATGAACTAAAACTTTACCACCTTCGCCATTTGCAATAACTCTAAAAATCAAATCAAGTGCTTCAGAAGCTCCGTTTGTAATTACAAAATTATCTTTGTCAGAATTTTCATATTCTCTAGATAAAGCTCTTCGCAAATTTTCATCTCCCTGAATCAAGCCATACTTAAATCTGTTAAATGAAGGAAGCATTTCATAAATCTCTTTTGGCGGGGGCAAATCTGGCTGACCAGAACCAAATGAAATTATTCCACTCCCTTCCTTCCCAATAAAAAACGCAGGACTTAATTTTTCCATTTTTATATTTTATCTATGCAACTATTAATAATTAATTGGATTTTAACGACTTAAAGGCTAGCAATTCCGCATTTAGCGAGGGGATGTGGGAAACACTGTGTCGTTTGGGAAAGGTTAAAATCCGCTAACTCACTTGCATAAGAAATATATTAAGAAAAAAGAGTTTTTAAGAATTTTGAGGATGAAGATTTATTAAAAGGATTAATTTACCCCAAAACCATATTTAGATGCGATAGAATTAACATCTTCAAGTATTTCATATCTTAATCTCTCCTC
>JAGVXJ010000054.1 GCA_018303895.1 Candidatus Pacearchaeota archaeon | reverse complement strand
CGAGCATTACCTGAAGCAAAAACAAAAAAAACATTTTTGTCTGAGCTCATTTTAGAATAAATTTTTTCTGAAACAATTCTCTGGGGGGTTGCTGTTTCCACAAAAATAGTACTTTCCTTCCAGTCTCTTAAGGTGTTTTCATAGATATCAACCAACTCAGTTTTAGATGGATTTTTTTCAAGATTATAAGTAGTTAACCATTGGATAAAACCATAAATAAAACCAGTTATTACTATATTAAAAATAGACACCCCCAATGGACCATATTTTTCATATATTTTTTGTCGGTTTTCTCGATAAATTTTAATTTTAGAATCCTTGTCCAAAGAAGAAATATAAAGTCCAGCAAGAATAATCCCTAAAGTTGGATGATCCCCAATGAGAAAATGCAGCTGTTTAAATGAATTCTCCTGACCTATTTTTTGGTAGGCAGAATAATCCATCCCCTCTGGCAAAAATCCAACTTTATTCTTGACAAAAAAACTTTTCAAACTAGAACCAGTTTTACGCAAAAAAGCACTCAGAAAACCAAAACCAACTTCACCAACTTTTTCTTCAATATCACCCATTCTTCGAAGCTAATTCTAAGAAATATTCTGCCATAGTAATTGGATTTGCATTGATAACAATAACTGACCCGGGTAAAATAGCGGCAGTATTAATGTGGACCTTTTTTTGACTATACCTACAAATAATTGGTTTTCCTTTTTTTATAAGGATATACACACGGGAAGAATCATTCCAATCTTTTGCTAAATCATCAATGCTGTTACTTTTTTTTCTTAAGAAATATGCTTTAATTTCTTCTTTTTCTTCCGGACTTCTTGGGTCTCCCGATTTTTCCCATAATTCTATCTCTCTGTCAATTGCTCTATTCCAAATCAATATTTTAGATTCTACTTCTAGATTTTTGTTTTCTGAAAATAAAACTTCACTTTCTGCCCGAGTTGCATCATATGCTCCTTGATTTGATATTCCAGCAAAAAGACATATCTGCGTCTCTCTTTTCCATTTTTCTAAACTTTCAGAACTATAAATTTTTTCTTTTTCTTCTCGTTTTATTCTTGATGGTAATTCATCTTTGCGAGCAATTATATAAGCGCAGTTTTTTAGAGGGTTCATTTTGTAGCCAGGTCTTCCGGGTGTTGTCAAAGTGAATTCCGCAATTCTGTCGCTGTTGAAACATTTAAAATGTTCTCTTATTACTCTCATTTCTTTTTGCTTTAATAATTCCTCTTGTGAAGGCGGAGAGTTTTGTCCAGATTGATTGTACAAAAATTGAGAATTAGTTAAAGTAGGATAAGCAGTCATTCCTAATAAAATTGTTGTGTAAATAAGCCCCTTTTTTATCTTACTTAACATTTTATTTTTTTATAAATTTTACTTTATTATCAATTCAATTTCTTGTTTTCTTGATTTATTGGCTAATTCCTCAAGAATCTTTTTTAGATTATTATCTGCTGTTTTGAGATCTTCTGCTTCTGAAGTGAGAATATATTTTCCGGCGGCGATATATTTTGCGTCGACGTTTTTTAGAAGTTCTTTAATTAAAGTTATTCCATTTGGCTGGGACGTTGTCATTAAGATTTCTCTTTTTACTTCCTGTTTTTTTTGCTTTTGACTACTTAAAATATCTATAATTTTTTTTGACTCTTCTTTTCCGACGAGGTTTTCTAAAATCTTTGGATTTTCTTTCGCATCTTCCAAGAATTTTGAAATTTTTTCTTTCTTTTTAATTTCTGAAATTACCTGCAATGCTTTTTGTCCAAGAACTGTTTTTAGGATACTTGAACTATTTCTTTCTTTTTCTTCAAGCTCTTTCAATTCTTTTTGCTCTTTAGCTGAAACTCTTCGCATGGATAAATCGATTCTGTCTCCATTAACTCTTATTACTTTACAGACGACTCTTTTTTTTGGCACGACGTAGTCTCGAATATTTTTTACTCTTCCAGAAGTTATTTCACTTTCAATTATTGTTCCTTCATTTTCATAATCATCGATTTTTACAAAGACAACTGTTCCCATAATTCGGTCTATTGTTCCCCATACTAAATCTCCTTCTTCAAGTCTGTTTTCCATAATTTAGTGATATGAAAAGAGGTTTTAAATGTTTTTGATTTATACTCTTCGCAATTTATATTAAATCTTAATCATTTCAATTTCAAAATTCTTTTTTATTTCTTTAATAAATTCTTCTTCTTTTTCTTTTTCGAATGTGCATCCTGCAGCAAATTCATGTCCGCCAATTTCTCCACCAATTACATTTATTACTCGACTTAAAACTTCCCGAATGTTTCTTCCTTCTTTACCGACGCATCTTGCTGAGACTTTTATTTTAGAAGAATTTTCATGATCATGTGCCATAGAAAAAATTATTGTTCCCCGTGCGTAATTTGGTGAATTGGAGATTATACTTGTTAC
This sequence comes from Candidatus Pacearchaeota archaeon, assembly GCA_018303895.1. GTDB lineage: Archaea > Nanobdellota > Nanobdellia > Pacearchaeales > GW2011-AR1 > CABMGN01. Next base: position 3,068 of record JAGVXJ010000054.1, on the reverse strand, counting down.
AGTTCCAATCATAGTATCTTTGATTTTATCTTGAGCATTAATTATTACAAAACCATCACCCTTTATTTTTTCCAGACCGACTATAGTTCTTATTCCTTCAATAAGTGACTGTTTGTATTTTATATGGATTGAATCTGCTCTTTTTTTTGCATTGGGAATTTCCATACACATTTGAATTGCTGTTTCTGGTTCACCATATCTTGAACAGGCATTTATTTTTGCACAGATTTCTCTCGCATCTTCGAGTTTATTGAAAAGTTTTATAAGAAATATTTCTCCGACGATGTCTTCACTTTTTATCTGTGGATTCTGAAGAGTTATTGTAGTTACTAATCTTTCCATTTCTTCTTCTTTAAGTTCTAAAAGAGATTTGTATTTTCCATTTTCCTGATTTATTCCGGAACATCTTAATAGTTCTAAAACTCCTTCAGAATTGCCTGTAACTCCGGGGATGAATGGGTTTGAGGAAAATTCTAGCGCCATATTTAGAGGACGGGTTGAAGGATAAACTAAAAGCCCTCTTCTTTTTTGTATTTCTCCGTCGGTAAGTATTTCATGATTTAATTTATCAATTTCTTTATCTAGAACATCTCCAATCATTCCAATGATTGCAAGTTTTGCAAGATGTTTATTTTTTTTGTCTATTTCACGGCAGAATAAATAGGCTAATCCAGACGCACTTATTTTTTGTTTGTCATGAAGTTGAGGATTTATTATAGTTACATTATTGGGAATTTCCTGAGAAATTTCATGATGATCTATTATGAAAACTTCTTTAAGATTTGTTTTTGCAATGTCATCCAAATTTCCAGAAGCTAAATCTACGAATAAAATTATATTATCTTCATTAAGTGTTTGTAAAAATTCTTTGTCTAATCGTTTTATAATCTTTAAAGAAAATTTTATATCCAGTTTTCTTAATGCCTGAATCATTATCGCTGCAGAACTTATTCCATCTGCGTCGAAGTGGCTTATAACTGTCGTCTTCTTATCTCTGGATAATTCCAAAAATTTTTCCACCGTCTGTCTTATTTTCAATTCTAAAGAAATTTCTTCTTCCATTTTCCCTCTTTGATAATATTAATCTTTTTTGCTATAATATTCTGTTAACTTTTTCTTGTGAGAAAATATTCTGTCTTTTTCTCTCATTGCTCTTTTATCTTGCTTATTTTTTGAATAATGCAATTTGATTTTTTCCAATTTTTCTCCGACGTTTTTTAAATCAGGATTTACATAAATATTTTTTTCTTTCAAAACTTTTGATATTTTTTTAGAATATTCTTTTGGATGAATTCCTTTTTGTCTTAATTTTTCTCCAATTTTTTCTGCAGTTAATCCAGCTTTTGAAAATTCAATTATTTCCTTTTCATATTCTGCTTCTGAAATTTTCTTCTTTTGCTTTTTTTCTATGGGAGTTTCTTCTACAACTGGTGATTCTTGATTTTCTGATTTTTTTGCTTTAGGCATTTTATTAAATTGTAAGATGGTTTTTTAAATGTTGCTGTGCGATTTTTTTGTCTTCTCGTCGACGTGTCGAATGAAAAGTATTTAAACCGATTTTGCTTTATTTTTTGAGATGGCGAAAGTTATTGGCATCTTGAGCTTAAAGGGGGGGGTAGGAAAGACTTCTAGTGTGGTCTCTTTAGGCGCGGCTATGGCAGATTTAGGGAAAAAAGTTTTGTTAGTTGATGCAAATCTTTCGGCGCCGAACCTTGGTTTACATTTGAATGTTGTTGATCCAGAAAAAACTCTTCATGATGTTCTGAAAGGGGAGGCAAATATAACTGAAACTATTGTTAATTTGGATAATTTTGATTTAATTCCCGCTTCAATTTTCAACAAAAGCAAGCTTAATGCTTTGAAGTTGAGAGATAAACTTAATTTTTTGAAAGACAGATATGACTATATTTTAATTGACAGTTCTCCATCATTAACTGAAGAAACTCTTGCAGCAATTCTGGCTTCTGATGAAATCCTTGTTGTTACAACCCCCGATGTTCCGACTTTGAGTATGACAATTAAGGCGATAAAAGTTGCTAAACAGCGTGGAACTCCGATTATTGGGATGATTGTGAATAAAGTTCATGACAAGAATTTTGAAATTCCAATAAGAGAAGTTGAAAAGTCAGCAGGCGTCCCAGTTATGGCTGTAATTCCGCACGATGTAGGGGTTTTAAAAGCTTTGTCTGATTTTGAACCATATACTCATGATAACAATTCTCGAGGAAGCACTGAATATAAGAAACTGGCTGCTGCGTTAATGGGGCAGAAATATAAATCTTTTAGTTTCCGTGAAATGTTGGGTTTAACTCCAAGTTTGCAGGATGTTAACCGAGTTGCGTTCTATACTTCGGTTTTTCAATAGAGATTAATCTCTAATGAATTTAACATAATTTTATAAATTAAAATTAGTTTTGTTTTTGAGTTTGTAATGGAAGTTTTCAAACAAGAAAAGCCCCATAGTATAGTGGTCAAGTATGCCCCCGGTTCGAATCCGGGTGGGGCTATTTGCTTTTTTTATAGCTCAATGCTTAATAAATTCCGTGTTGGGGCTATTCCATAATTTTATAAATTATTTTCTTGTTATCTTTGAATGAGCTTTGATGAAGTAAATAAAATAAAAAAAATATTTTCAGACAACAAAATTTATGTTGAGTATTTAGAGCATGAGCCAGTTTTAACGTCGGAGGATGTGGCAAAGCAACGCGGGTTTGAACTAAAATAGGGTGTTAAAGCAATTCTTTTTACAAATCAATCTGATGGTTGTGTTGTTGTTGATGTTCCGGCAGATAAACAAGTAAATCAAAAAGTTGTTGCTGACTTTTTGGGATGGATCAAAAGCAAAACAAGAATGGCAACGCCCGACGAAGTTTTGGAGAAGACTGGTTGTGAAATTGGAAGTGTTCCACCATTTGGGCATAAGGAAATAATTAAAATTCTCGTCGACGAAGGTGTTTTTGAAAATCAAATGAATGCATTTAATATTGGATTAAGAACCCATTCTGTAAAGATAAAAACAGAAGATTTGGAAAAATTGTTTTTCAAGCTGGAAATTACCTCTGGAAAAT
>JAGVXJ010000053.1 GCA_018303895.1 Candidatus Pacearchaeota archaeon | reverse complement strand
AGTTGGGATAAAAGTCCCGTCACAGATTAGAATTGGCGACGAGATGTATGTTATAAAAAAATAAAAAAAATAAAAAAATTGTTTTTATGGATATTTATTGATTGCTGAACAGTAATGTTTTACGTTCTTTTCATCAAGGAAATACCATCTTATTGCTGCGGTGTTTTGTCCAGCGACACAATTTCCTTCTGGTACAGTTATTGTTACTGTTACGCCAATATTATTTGCAGGAGGTTCATATTCGCCTTTGCTTCCATCACCATGAGTTATTCCGACGCCACTAATTGCTTCTCCAAGTGAAGAAGATGCTCTCTCGATAGTAACTGCACATCCTGTTACATTAGTCGGTTTGAATTCAAGCCCCAGACATTTTTGAGAGTAATCAGCAGTTAATGAGCTTCTTGATATAACACCCTGAACAACTAACCATATTATTCCGACTGCAACAAGGATTAATACAATCATGATTACAGTCATAACCGCTTCAGACAAACCACGTTTATTATTTAACATATTTTACCTCCTTTCAAATGCGCTTTGCGCGTTTTACTGAACGATTTACAAAAAAATCGTTCTATCCAATTTTCTCAGGAACAAACCTGAATACTAATTATAGAAATTTATATTATAAAAAGGTTTGTAGATTAAATTTTATCAATAAAATTCTAAAAAATAAAATAATAAGATTGAAAAAATAAAAAGAAAAAATAATCTTATTATTGTGGATAAACAGCAATATTACAGTAATGTGCTTCTCCAGTCTTTGTATCATTAAAATAAGCTCTTACAGTTGCCTGAATTGAATTAATTGGTGCATTTGGAACCGGCACTTTTGTTGAAGCAACTATATCCCCCTCACGAACTACTTTAGGATTTGTGTTTGTATCTCCTAAAGTTACTTCAATTCCATCAACTGGTGTTGACACGGAAGTAGCTTCTCTCTCAATACTAACTGTTTTTGCTGTTGGGTCTAATGCAGTTGGCACGATTGCAATTCCAAGACATTTTGTTGAGTAATCTGCAGTTGACGAGCCTCTTGATAAAACGCCCTGAACAACTAACCAAATAACTCCTATTGCGACGAGAATTAAAACAATCATGATTACAGTCATAACCGCTTCAGAAACCCCTTTCTTATTCTTTAACATATTTAACCTCCTTTCAAATGCGCTTTTGCGCGTTTTACTGAGTGATTCACCAAAGAATCACCCTTTCATTGATTTTTGAGTTTATAAAAAACCCCAATATTATTATAGAAATTTGGAATATAAAAATCTATCTCTGGGAAAAATTTATTAAACTTCTTTAATCATGTGCAAACCACAAAATTTTTCCATTAAGTTTTGCAAATCCTATTCGATGCAGGAAATATATTTTTTCGTCTTGAAGTTTTTCTTTTGTAAAAATCTTTTTTGTCGTCGCATTATCCATTAGCAAAGTATATTCATTTTTATTTTCTTTTAATTTTTTGTCAGAAAATTCTATTGTTATTGCAATCGGTTTGATTATTTCTCGGTTAAAACCGTTGATTACTGCAAACAAGTCATCTTTCGCGATAACTTTATCAACATCACTTAATCCTCGAAGTTCGGCCATTTTTGCGAATGCTTCTGGTTGATAACCTCTTCTTTTAAAATTTCTTGCCAGCGGAAGACGTATGTCATCCCATCCGGAGAATTCACCTTTTTTTATTCTTTCAGTAATTTTTGTTTTTGAAATTTCTAAATCCTTGAATTTGTATCTTCCTAAAAAATATGTGTGGGGTAACTTTACTTTTAATGCTTCGAAAATCATTTCCTGTCTTTTCGCATTGTCTGCATGCTCTTTTCCTCTGATTATATGCGTGCATTTTTGCTCGATGTCGTCGTAAGTGACGCAAAGATTCATCAACGGCCAAACGCGATATTTATTTCCCTGCCGAGGATGTTTTGTTAAATTTATTCTGGCGAGAGGAAAATCAATCAGAGCTGGATTTGCTAAATCAGTTGAAGTTTTGAATCTTAAAACGGCTTCACCCTCCTTGAAACCTTTCTTGTCGATCATCTTCTTCCATTTTTCGTTATTTTCTTTTATTGAATTATTTCGGCAGTCGCACGGCTCTCTTGTTTTTGGAAATTCAGATTCTTCATCTTCTTGTTTTTTACAGGTGCAGACAAATGAAAGACCCTTTAAAACTAATTCTTCGATAAATTTATAATATTTTTCCATTCTGTCGGATTGAGCATACCATTCGGTTACGTTTCCGAAAATCCATTCGGCTTCTTTTGGGAAAGATTCGTAACATTCAGCGACGGTTTTTTCTGGATTTGTGTCCTCAATTCTCATATAGAATTTGCCCCCGTATTTTTTTACATAAAGACTTGTCGGCATTCCGGTTAATATGTGCCCGATGTGAAATGCAGATGCACTTGACGACGGAGAAAATCTCATAATGACTCCAGTTTTTGGAACGTCGTCCAGTTCGGGCAAACCTTCTCTTTCTTGTCTTTCAGAAACTTCACTTTCTAATTTGTCAAATTCTTTCTGTTGTTTTTCTAAAGAAAGTTTGTTTACTTCATTAACAATTTCAGAAATCTTTTTTGCGTATTTTGGAATTTCGGATTTTTCCAAGCCCTCATGAAACAGCGCAGAAATCACGGCTCCCTGCTGACATTTTCCGTCATGAGCGAGTGCATTCTTCAGTGCGTATGCACGAGATTTTGTTTCGATGTCTTTCATGAAAATAGATAGAAACAGGATTTATTAATTTATCCTGAACTCTTAAAAAAGAAGATACAAATTTATTTAAACTCTAAATTGACAACTGCTAAATGAGACACCTTTTGATTTACCCTATGATTCATATTAATGGAAGTAATTCGTATAAAAAATCCCTTGAAGATATTGCCAAAAAAGTTATGAAGAACAAATTGTTAAAAAATAAAATTACTTTAGAACTTATAGCCACTTTCCAAATCGATTTAGATTCTATTAATAATTTGTGGACGAATTTTATGGAATATTTAAAATCAATTCCAAAATTTGACAGATTATATCTTGAAGGAAATTCTATAAGATACAAAAATCCAAAAGTTAATTATACAGATGACGGAAAAATGATTGAGTGTATTGATTATTTGGCTAAATCTGGGGCTGTTTTTGAAAAAACGGAAATAAAAATTTTTGGTCGTCTTGCTAAGTTGGATAAGAAATTTCAATACTTCAGAGAATTTTATGTTTGTAGAAAAATAAACGAAACCTTATTAGATAATGAAAGAGGGGTTTTGTTATATGGGGAATCTCATGCAGGAAATTTAATAAAAAGAATTTCAAGAATGAAAAATACTTCTTTTGAAGTTTATAGATGAGGAATTATTCTTGTTTATACTTTCCGTCTTTGCCTAATCCGAGAATTATTTTTCTGGTTTTTCTTGACTATCTTGTTTTAAAAAATAAGGAATAACAACCAAAGAATCTAATGTTTTTCTAAAATTAAAATCTTCTTTTTTTCTTCCGCAAGTTAAACTTGCAATTTCTTCACTAATTTTTTGAGAAATCCCAATATAAACTCTCAACGACGGATATTTAACCGTCATAGTTCCTGTTGCACGTATAATCTCTTCAGATAAAGTTTCATAGCACATAGTTCCTAATTCTCCATTATCTTTATCTTCTGTAACAACCGCGGTTAAATCTCCGCGATGCTCTTCCTTAATTTGTCCAAGATAAAATACTTTTGCCATAAAAAGTTATAATAAATGCGATTTATAAAAGTTTAGGTGATTACTATTCCCCAACGCGTTCCAGTTTTCTCTCGATAACTTCAAGTCTTTGTTCGAGCCGATAAAGCTGATTTGACAAATCTTCCATTTTGTTTGTCATGTCAGTTAATCTTTGCACGAGTTTTTTCCGTCGCTCTTCTGGTTCATTACCAAAAGATTCTTCAGATGAACTCGAAGAAGTAAGAACGTTTAAACTACTTGAAGAAGAACTTGTCGTTGGAGTTGAACCGCCCCCAAAAAATCCACCAAAGAATCCGCCCGAACTTGATTCCTGATTTGAAGAAACTGTGGGCGTTGAAGAACTCGGCGAAGACAAATTAGATGTCGAAGATTTTGGAATCTTTTTTCTAACTCCACGCAAGTCTACAATCTCATCTCTTTTTGAAAACCAACTCATGAATATTTTAAGAATAAAGAATATTTAAATTTGTTGCACAAGCACAAAAATATCTTAATCAAATTTATAATGAACTTCTTTTGGTTTTCCAACTAAATCATAAATTCCGATTGATTTGAAATGATTTATCAAATCTTTGGCATGACTAATATTAAAACCTGCCAAAAAATCAGAAATTCTTTCAGGGGAATATTTTAAAAAATTAAATACTTTTTGCAGGTCTTCAACTTCACCCATTAACGCCTGATCTTCCGAATGACGAAGAAAAGTAATAACCGACGGATTTTTGTACTTTGCATCAAACCATCCAAATGCTTTTTTAGAATTGGTAAATCCAAAAATGTCTGAAGGTGCACCATGTTCTCGAAGAACTCTGTTTGTCTCAGCTTGTCTGTTCAAAGATTTTTTCACTTTGTTTTTTTAACACGATAATGAGCCAAAGCAAGTTCATCAATGGAAACATTTGGGTTTATCATAAGTTTTTTGCAAACTTCCGGAACGAAAAAATAAGCCAAACTGAATTTTGAATAAGTTGCGTTAAAGTTTACTGAACTGGCTAAAACCATCGGCTCAAAGAATAAAGAAGTATCGTAGCCAAAACTGAATTTGTGCCGGTCTTTGCCATCGTTAGTTTTAACTAAACAATTGCATTTTTCTCTTACTAATTGAGCTAAATCTTTTTCTTCCATGTTACAACTTAAAAGAAGTAGTTTAAAAATCTTTAGTTCTCATCGGTGGAGAAGTTTTTCAATTTCTCATAGCAATTCGTCTTCGAAAAATCCAACACAGTAAATGCCTACATTGATGCATTAAAGGTTGGTAACTAAAAATTTATTTTTTGAAAAAAGTTTGGTCTGACTAAAAT
>JAGVXJ010000052.1 GCA_018303895.1 Candidatus Pacearchaeota archaeon | reverse complement strand
AATTGGAATTATAAAAAGATTTCTTTTTAATGTAAAGGTCTTCTTTTTATGACTCCACCAGTAACTTCTTTTATTCCTTGTTCTAGAATAACTGCTCTAGGATCAATAGAAAGAATTTCTTGTTTGATTCTTACAACTTCAAGCCTCGTTACAAAAACAAACAAAATATCAATTTCTTTTCCAGAAGAATAACCTGTTTTACCCTTGTAAATCGTGGCTCCCTTCCCAAATTCAGTTACTAATTTTTTTCTTATTTCCTCATTTTTTTGAGAAATAATCGTTATACCAATGTATTCCTCTAAACCCTGAATGAAAAAATCAACCGTTTTAGATGCAATTAAATAAATCAAGATTGAATAAAGTGCAGCTTCTATGCTTAACAAAACGGCTGCAAAAGAGAAGATGATTACATTAATAACAAAAATGATTTCACCCATACTGAATCCTGTTTTTTTATTTAAATAAATTGAAAGAACTTCTGTTCCATCTATCACACTTCCTCCTCTGACTGACAATCCTATTCCGGCACCGAGAAGAAATCCTCCAAAAACAGAAACTAAAAGTTTATCAGAAGTAATGATGGGGTATTTAACAAAAATCAGGCATAAGGACAAACCCAAAATAGCCAAAAAAGTTTTCATGGCAAAAATTTTTCCAACTTGTTTTCTTGCTAACCAAATAAAAGGCAAATTCAAAACAAAAATTGTCAATGAAACAGAAATAGGGGTTATATGTGAAATAAGAAGTGAAACACCTGTAATTCCCCCGTCGATAAACCCATTTGGTGCCAAAAATCCTTTAAGACCAAATCCAGCAACGAGAATTCCAAGAATTATAAGAAATGATTCCTTTAATAACGAAAAACCAAAATTAAAACCTCTCTTCATGTTAAAACAAAGAATACAAAACTTATAAATATATTCTCCACGATTTTTGGTTTCATAAATCTTAAAAACTCTCGATAAAACAAATTATATACTATATAAAAATGAAAAACCGAAATGTTGGCTTCTTAATAATTGGATTAGCAATTGCAATCGGGATTATAATTTTCTTATTTAACACTGCTTTGACAAATATTGTTAATACAACTTGCTCGCACGGACCATCATGCACAATGTATTCGACGATAAAAACTCAGACTTACATTGGAATTTCGCTATTAGCTATTATTTTGATTATAGGTATAGTTATGGTTTTTGCAAAAGAAGAAACAAAAACAATTGAGAAAACAATCACAAAAACAATTAAGGAAAAAAAGAAACCTCTTGATTTATCTGGTCTCGACGGAAAAGAGAAAGAATTGGTTAAATTAATTCAAGAAAATTCTGGTGCAATGTTTCAGGCAGAACTTATGGAAAAACTCGGTGTTGGAAAAGTCGGAATGACAAGAATGCTAGATAAATTGGAAGCAAAACAGATAATAGAAAGGAAGAGAAGAGGAATGAACAACATCGTAATCATAAAAAATTAGTTGTAGTCGCTTCGTGTGATGAAGTGAATAATTTTCCAGATTTAAGACAAATTGAATTTTCTTTTTGATTGGATACGTTTCAAATCTTCAGAAATCTCTAAGACATAGAATGAGTCTATTTTACATGAGAAATTAAGATTTTTATTTTTTATTTCTTTTAAAGCATTTTGTTCTCCTTCTTTTGTTCTAAGATTTGCAATGGTCATGTGGGGTTTATATGAAAAATCTTTATCCCATTTTAGTCCTAATCCTTTGTAAAGTGCATTCTTAATCTCAATAATCTTTTTTTGGCCTTTGGTAACTTCCAAAAAAATTAAGTTGCCTTTTGAAGAAGTGTTAATTTTATTTAGTTTTATTTTAAATGAAGGAAATCGTCCGATTATTTTATTAATTTTTTCCGTTGTAGGTTTTTCTTTAAAATAATAAACTAATGCTATATGGGGTTTTAACCAATTATATAATGGGTCGTATTTTTTTCTAATTGAATTAATTTTATCCATTTCATTAAATTCTGGAAAAATCGCTATTGTATAATTCATACTTATTAAAAAGAAGAAGTTGTTTATATAGCTTCTTTGAATCTGGAAATTATCTTGACTACTTAATTATTCAAAACACCTTTTCTCCGTCGATGTAACTAATTTCACCAAACCCTTGTAATATTTCTTTTCACAAAAACTTTTTTTCTTCCTTATTAGATAATTTTTTAAACTAATTCTCAAGAGCAATTGTATGACAAAACAATTTATGTATCATTATACAAACCCTGAAGGGTGGGATGGAATTGTAAACGGAAGAAGAGGTTATTTAGTCTCACATCCAATTACTAACAAATGGGTTGAAAGCGAAACTGTAAAAGGTTGGATGATTCCTTCTCGTAGATTTCTCCCCCTTGGAATAGAGTCTTCTTTGGTTCCATTTGAGGCAACTTCTGGAGCTATTTTTGGATTGCCTGAACAAAGGCCCTTTTCATGGTTGAACTATTCTGATCCTGGTTGCTCGAATATTTTTGATTATCTCTTAAGTTCTTGTAAAAGAATGGCAGATAAATTAGTTTTATTAAAAATAAATCTTCTCGAAAGTGATTGCCCGTTTGTCGTCGACTATGTTCACACAAGAAAAATGGCAAAGGATTTAACAGAAATAAAAAATGTTAAAGAACGTCGAAAAAGATTAGCTGAAGGATGCCGAGATTATTGGAACTCCAGAGTTGAACTTAATAAATATCAAAATAATTTTATTCTTCCTGAAATTGTAACTTTTTCTGCAATTCCTCTAGAAAGAGTAAAATTTTGTGGAGAATTAAGTTTATGACAACAAATCAATTTGACGGATTAATTATTGTACATCCTAATTTTGGAATTCCGATTAATCCAAATTACAAAGCAAATCTCGGAAGAATAACTCAAGAATTTTTTAAAAGAAACAAAGCAGTTTTTTTGGAAGAAAGCGAGGCGAAACCCATGACCTGCAAAAAAATGAAAAAGGATTTAGCCAAAGCTTTCCATCTTCGAAGATATCTTCATCCAGATTCATTAGTTTCTTTGGAAATGGAAATCAGCTATATAGAAAAAACAATTGGAAAACCACGAGAAAATATTATTCTTGCATTTGGTGGAACAAACGCGGGGATGTGTGTTTATGCATGTGCAATAGATCTTTGCAGATATGTTGAAACAAAATATATTAATCCCATCAGAGAAACAATTTATAATATTTCAAAAATCAAAAAAGGCGTCGTATTGGATGAGATTGTTTAGATTTTCAATTATTTCTGTCTTCTTATCAATCCCGCCAGTTCTAATCCGATAAAGAAAATAAGTCCGTGGAAAAGCCACCACAAATACGGTGTCAGGACTAAACTGCCGATTACAAATGCTGGTGGAATATTTCTAGCGTAAACTCCGAAGAAGAACTGCACTAATCCCGAATAAGATGAAAGCAAATAATAGGCAGAAATCCAGGTTCCAAACGCAAGAGAATAAACTATTTTTTTCCAGTGTTCTTGAAAATCAAAAACCAAAAAGAAAATGGCTGCAAACAAAATAGCATTTCCAAATTTACTCAAGTAATAATAATTTGTCTCTCCGACGCCCGTAAAGTGCATCAAAAAATCTGCAAGCCAGAAAACTAAAACCGTAACTACAACCTTCAAAACTAAAATCTTCGCATCTTTTTTTTGTATTTTATTTTTTAACATTTTATTGAACTATAACTTTCCCAATCATAGATGGGTGAAGAATACAATGATACGGAAATTCTCCAGGTGAATTAAAAGTATGAGAATAACTTGCTCCATTTCCTAACAAATCCGAATCTAACTCGCTTCCCAAATCTGAAGTCACAGTATGTTTTATGGAATCCTGATTAATCCATCTAACTGTTTCTCCAACTTTAATCGTCAATTCCGACGGAGAAAACTCAAAATTCTTAATTAAAACAAGATACACTCCTGGATTGGAATCTTTTAATTCTTCAGAAGTAGGAGATATTTTTTGAGAATTGAAAATTAAAACTCCCGCAATTACTAAAAGAACAACTACGATTCCTATCACAATCCACACTCTCCTTTTCATAAATTCATTAGACAAATCGAGTTTTTATATTTTACTCTCAAGTAACTAGTTTCACCCAAGCAATTAAATAATATGTTTTTCTAAATAATTTATGTCATTCAAGCAATTTGTAAAAGAACTGGATGGAAGTAGAGTAGAAGGAGAATTAATCAAATCAGTATTTTATTCTTTAATCACTTCAGCAATTGTTTTTGCAATACTTTATTTTTCCAGATTAAAGCTTATTGAAAATTTTATTCCAAAATATGGTTTTTATATTTTCTTCCTAGTACTTAGTTATGCTTTTATCGTCCCGACTATAAAACAAATACGGGCTTACAAACAAATGGCTTGTATGTCTGGTATGATGATTGGAATGACTGTCGGAATGATGGCTGGATTTTTAGCAGGATATCTTATAGGAGCAACAAACGGAATGTTTATGGGTGGAGTTTTCGGAATGACCGTCGGAATAGTTCTAGGAATCTGGATGGGCTCGTGTTGCGGAGTTATGGGAATTATGGAAGGGATAATGGCTGGCTTCATGGGTGGCTGGATGGGCGCAATGACTGCAGTTATGTTAATAGCAGACAATCTAAAATTAGCAAGCGTAATTATTTTCTTAGTTTGTGTTATTATATTACTCTCTCTAAATTACATGATATATCTCGAAACAAAAGAAAGCGAAAGACAAAAAAACGAAGATCAACTTATAATAATAATCACAAGTGCGGTCTTAATTTCCATTACACTTTTAATTATGGTTTTTGGACCGAGGAGTGCATTGTTTGGTTAATATGAAAAAGAATATTTTATTTATGGCATTAATTGCCATTATAGTTCTTGGTATTGGATATTTTATGTTCTCAGGTGGGTCATCTCCGACGGTATCTCAAAAATGCCAGGCTGTTCAAAATCAATTTTAATTCCTGCATTTAATATACAAAAAAATCTCAACGAAAAAAATAAGATAATTGAATTTACCCCAGACAAATCCGGAACGTTTAACATTATGTGCTCAATGAATATGTATCGAGGAACATTTATCGTATTAGAAAATGATGGAACTAAATCAAACTATTTTGAAACCCCTTCAGCAACGGGTGGAAGTTGTAGTATGGGTGGTTGTGGCTGCGGGGGGATGAAATGAAAAATTTAACAATTTTGATTTTAGTATTTATTTTAATTATGGGTGGAGCTTCTCTTTTATGGATAAATGAAAAAAATCCCTCTTCAAATACAAACCTAACTAATTCTGGACAAGAAGTCGTTTTGAGCATGAAAAATTATAATTATTATCCCAATATTATCGAAGTAGAAGCAGATAAACGCGTCTCAATTACTTTAGACAATAGTGTAAGGGGATGTTATCGTTCATTTAACATTCCTGAGTTAGGAGTTTCAAAAACTTCTGCAAATTCCGACGATAAAATAATTTTCACACCAACTAAAAAAGGAACTTTCCGTTTTGCATGTAGTATGGGAATGGGAACCGGCACAATAATCGTAAAATGAAAAAAATGTTTAAAATTGAAGGAATGCATTGTATGAGCTGTAAAAAAATAATTGAAATGGAACTCGAGAATAAAACTAATAAAGTTTCAATTGATATAAATAGTGGAAAGGCAGAAATTGATTTTGATGATAATAAGATTTCAGAAAAAGAAATAATTGAAAAGATAACTAAATTAGGGTACAAAGTTAAGAAATAATCATGAAAACTGAAATTAAAAATTTCGTTAGATTATCATTTTAAAAATCAAACAAAATAAAATGACAAAAACAACAACTTTCGAAATTACCGGAATGCATTGCCAGAGCTGTGTAACCCTTTTAACAAAAGCAATTGAAAAAAATTCTGGCGTGAAATCTGCGAATGTAAATCTTACTACCGAAAGAGCGACAGTTGAATTCAACGAAGGTATTATTAATGAAAATAAGATAATAGACATTATAAAAAGTTTAGGATATCGGGCAGAAATTCATGAACATAGGATGCAAATGAATCATGAAGGACACAGCGATGATTATGGAGAAGAAGATTTCGAAGAAATCAAAAGAAAAAAATATTTGAATAAACAAAGAAATTTTTTTTTATTTAGTTTGATTTTCTCTATTCCTGCTTTTATTATTGGAATGATTTTGATGTGGATTGGAATTGAAATTCCTTTTAGAAATTATATTCTATTTATATTAGCAACACCAGTTCAGTTTATAGTCGGAGCAGGAATTTACAAAAGTGCTTTCGGTGCATTGAAAAATAAAACAGCTAATATGGACAGCCTGATTGCTCTTGGAACAAGTGCAGCTTATTTTTATTCTGTTTATGTAACTTTTTTTGTTTCAATGGGAGAACAGTATTTTGAGGCGGCAGCAGTATTAATCACCTTTGTTATGTTAGGAAGATATTTGGAAGCAGTTGCAAAAGGAAAAACTTCAGAAGCAATAAAAAAATTAATGAATCTTTCTCCAAAAATCGCGACAGTTATTAGAAATGGAAAAGAAATCAAAATAAAAGTTGATGAAGTTGTCGTCGGAGATATTGTCATTGTAAAGCCAGGAGAAAAAGTTCCAGTTGATGGAGTAATAACTGAAGGACAAAGTGCCGTCGATGAATCAATGATTACTGGTGAAAGTATGCCTGTTGAAAAAGGAAAAGGTGACTTAGTTATTGGCGCGACAATAAATAAAAACGGAAGTTTCAGATTTAAAGCAACAAAAGTTGGAGCAAATACAACCCTGGCTTTAATTGTTAAATTAATAGAAGACGCTCAGGGAAAAAAAGCACCAATACAAAGATTTGCCGACACTATTTCTGCCTATTTTGTTCCGGCTGTAATTTTAATTTCTATTTTATCTTTTTTAATTTGGTATTTTCTCGTCGGACAAACATTTGAATTCTCTTTAATTATTGCGGTTTCTGTTTTGGTTATTGCCTGCCCGTGTGCTCTGGGGCTTGCAACACCGACGGCAATTATGGTTGGAACAGGAAAAGGTGCAGAAAAAGGAATTTTAATTAAAGGTGGAGATGCTTTGGAAACTGCTCACAAAATCTATGCTGTTGTATTCGATAAAACCGGAACTTTAACTAAAGGAAAACCCTCTGTGACAGACATTATTTCTGAAAAAACTGAAAATGAACTTTTAAAATTAGCCGGAAGTGTTGAAAAATATTCCGAGCATCCCTTAGCTCAGGCAATTGTTGAAAAAGCAAAAGACAAGAAAATAAAATTAGAAAATGTAAAAAATTTCAAGTCAATTTCAGGGCATGGAGTTGAGGGAATTTTCAAAGGAAAAAAATTAATTGTTGGAAAACCAGGATATGCAAAGAAAATTATCAATTTAAAAAAATATGAAAATCAGATTGAAAAATTAGAAAACGACGGAAAAACTGTAGTTGTAGTTATTTATGATAAAAAAGTTCAAGGAGTTATTGCTATCGCTGATACTGCAAGAAAAGATTCAATTAAAGCAGTTAAAGCATTACAAGATCAGGGAATTTTTGTTTACATGCTCACGGGTGATAACAAAAGAACCGCGATGGCAATTGCAAAACAAATTGGGGTGAATCATGTTGTCGCGGAAGTTCTTCCAAAAGACAAAGCCGATGAAATTAAAAAACTACAGAAAAAAGGAAAAGTTGCTATGGTTGGTGACGGAATCAACGACGCTCCCGCACTTGCACAGGCAGACATTGGAATTGCTATTGGTTCAGGAACAGATGTCGCGATGGAAACAGGAAATATTGTTTTAATGAATAATAATACTTACGACGTTGTCAGAGCAATTAATCTAAGCAAAATTACGATTAGTAAAATAAAACAAAACATGTTTTGGGCTTTGTTCTACAACTCACTTGGAATTCCCGTCGCTGCCGGAGTTCTTTATTCTTCGACGGGCTGGCTTCTTTCACCAATAATTGCCGGTGCAGCAATGGCTTTTTCTTCAGTAAGTGTTGTGTTGAATACTCTGTTGATGAAACGGAAAGTTTTTTGAACTTTCCAGAAATGCTCGCCGACGCAGTTGCTTCGCATAAACAAAAATATTTAAATGAATTTTCCTATCTTATTTGAATGAAAAAAGAGTGGTGGACTGCGGGGATTATATTGGCTGTTGTGTTAATTGCCATGGGGGTCTATATAGAATTATCTGAAAACAATATTCTATTGAATAATACCTCCGTTAATTTTTCATCTCTAGAAAATCAAAATCTAGATCCTCTCTGGCAGACTTATAATATTTCAATAAGAGGATTCACTTTTGTTCCCTTTTTACTTAAAATAAAAGAAGGAGAAAAAGTTATTTGGATAAATCACGATACTCAAAGTCATACTGTAACTTCTGATGTTGCTAACCAATTTTCATCGGGACCAATCAGTAAAGAACAAAGTTTTGAATATGTATTTAAGAAAAAAGGAGTTTATGAATATCATTGTGCGTACTATCCTTATATCAAGGGAAGAATTATAGTCGAAGAAAGAAAATAATTATAAATCAAAATTAAGACTCTGATTTTTTTCTGAATAGAAACCTTTACTTATTATTTTAATAATTGAATTTTCAGTGATTACTCCAACTTCCCTTGATTCAATTCCATATAATTTTGCAATCTCAATCACTTTCTTTGGTTCTCTAGTAACAATCAGCATACCATTTCCCATATTCCAAGTTTTGTATGCTTCTTTATCTGGAACTTTTCCTTGTTGTTGAACAAATTTAACAAATTCGCTCGGTGAAAAAAGATTTTCTAAATCTGCACCAAATCCCGACGGCTTAAGCAACCTTCCAAGTTTTCCCGGAATTCCTCCACCAGTAATATGTGCCATCCCGTTAATTTTTACTTTTTCTTCTCCATCAAATCCACCAGTCATATCAACAATCGCCCGAGTATAAATTCTCGACGGAGTTAAAGCTCTTTCACCGACACTTTTTCCGTCAAAACATTTATCTGTCCAATTTTCGCTAAAATTGTTTTTCATAATTTTTCTAACAAGAGAAAATCCATTCGACCTGAATCCTTCTTCGTATAATGCCACAACTTTATCACCAGGTTTTATTTTTTTGCCACCGATTAACCTTTCTTTCTTCGCAAACCAAGCAACGCCCGCACCCCAGTTGTAATTAAATGACCCATATCCACTTATTCTCGCGCCCAATTCTGCAACCTCGCCGTTCACGACGCAGACATTCGCTTCCTCTGCCGCTTTAATATAACCTTTCACAAGTTCCCTTATGTAAGGAATATAATTCTTTTTTTCGTTACCTAATGTGTTCACATCAAATATTGAACCAATCAAAACCGGTTCCGCCCCCCGAATCACAGCGTCATCGCAAACCATCGCGAACAAATCATAAGCAACTGTGTCATGCCTACCTACTCTTTCAGCGACTTCAACTTTTGTTGCAACTCCGTCAAAACCCAAATTTGTAACAGTTCCTTTTGGAAGTCCACCGACGTCAATTCCCCTCAATCCAGAAAAATCATCAAACAATTCAATAACCTCGCCG
>JAGVXJ010000051.1 GCA_018303895.1 Candidatus Pacearchaeota archaeon | reverse complement strand
AGTCGTATAAACTACTAAGTAACAACAAAGGAAAGATTTATAAATAAAAAAGGCCTTAGAAAAGAATGGAATTTGAACAATTTAAACAAAAATCAGAGGGATTAATTGACAAAATAAAGGCACAAAATCCTTTAGCAATTTTACAATTTGGAAGTTCAACAAGAGCTGAAGATTATATTCCCGAAGTCAGTGACTTAGACTTAATTGTAATTTCAGAGACACCAATCGCCGATACTGAAAACGATCTTGGTTTCGAATATTTCCCAAACACCCCCACGGAAGCTTTGAGGGATTATGCAACAGCCAGCCCATTTATGCTTAACGCAATAAATAACGGAAAAATTGTCTATGACCCACAAGGATTTGTAGAAGCAATAAAAAATCTAACAAAAAATGGATTAAAAATAAAACCAACTAAGAATACAATTTATCAAATAAATCAAAGCATAGGAAATCAATTAAGTTCAGCAATGAACAGATATTTTCAAGAAAGAGAAATGGATGAAAATGAAAATGCATTGTTAAGAAATGTTCATTCAACAGTCAGGGAGATAGGAATAATGCAAATTTTAGCAGCAAATGGAACTATTACCGACGGATACACCCAGACACATTCTGCACTAAAAAAAGTTAATCCAGCTTTTGCAGAACAATTAAGAATGAGTCAAGAAATTTTAATTAATCATCAAGAACTTTCGCCAGAAAGAAAAGGAAAATTGTTAATTGAAAGAGATGATTTAGGCTCGGTAATACTCGACACAGAAAAATCATATATGCTGACTCATCCTGATCAGTTTTATACTCGCTTTGAAACAAACAGATTAATAGAGCATCAGCAAAGTTCAAACAACCCATTAGAAAAAACATTAGCAGTAAGAATAAATAATATTGATTTTAGCCATTTAATTCTCGGAACTCAAAAAGGAAAAGGACATTTATTTGGATTTTTGGAAACAAATAAAAAACCAAGATTTATTTCTCAAGAACTTTCTAATTATGGACAATTAAACAAAGCATATTCGCAAATAGGAATTTTCAGATAAAATGACAACAAGATACGGGTTCATTTCAGATATACATCAAAACCCAAATATAATTCCGACGATGATTAGAAAGTTCAAGGAAGAAAAAGTAAACGCTATCGTCGCTAATGGAGATATTGGTGAAGACGCAAGAACACTTAGTTTTTTTATTGAATGGGCTGCTTATTCAGAAATACCGACGATAATCCAACCAGGAAGCCATGAAAAAATCGCCGAGTTCGAATCAATGTTAGAATATTTTTCAAGCAAAAATCCAACAATAATCAACGCTCGTCAAATCGGTGGAATAAAAGCAAAAGATCACAGCCTCGTTTTTCTTTCAGGTTCAGATTGGAATGTTCAAGGCGGAGAATATCATTTAGCAAAAGAAGATAAATACGAATCAGGAATTTACAAAACTCAAGAAGGAATTATCTCTCTCACAAATATGAACGATTTAGAAAAAATGGTTAAAGAACCAGAGAACACAATTGTTGTCTGCCATGTTCCAAGAAAATTTGATAATACAGATACTTGTGTTGATGTAGCTTATTTTGGAGAAAAACCCGATGGAAGCGTCGTTCCAGGATTGGCGATAGCTGAAATGATAAGACAAAAATACAAAGCAATAACTCCTGAAGACATCGAGAGAATTGCAGATAAAATGGGATTCAAATTTAAAATAGAAAATCGAGGAAATGAACATCTAAAAGAAATGTATAAAAAACTTGGAATAACAAAAGCTGTTTCAGGACATTTTCACGAATCGGGCCATCAAGCAAATGATTCAAAAGGAAATAAAATTCCACAGGGAACTTTTACTCCAGAATTATTTTGGAATTCAGGTTATGGCGACGCCGGACAATGCGGAATTCTTAACGTCGACAGAAACAAAGTCTCATATGAAAATTTAAAATTGAAAAATATTATACAACCTTAGAAATTATTTTCCAGCTTTCTTTCTTCCGTCCATTAGAATCGGTGCAACAGACTCACAAAGAATTACTAATCCATCTAGCTTTTCATACAATTTATCCTTTTCATCTCCAAGGATTATCATTCTCCTTCTTGGTTCCCCTACTGGGACGGAAGGTCCATCTTCCAACAATATCGAACACCCACTATAATTGTATACACTCAAATGATAAGCTGTTACCGCGTGGGCAGGGGTTGCAGTATACTCTCGATGCTCATTAGAGTTCATTCGCAAAAATTCGTCAATTACTAAATATGCTGCTTCAGTAATACTCCTTGATTTTCCTTTGTCCATATTAACAAAAGGTAAAATTTACCAATTATAAATGTTTCCATTCAGTTTTATCTATATCTCAATTAAAAATCTCAACAGAACAAAAAATAAACCCTATTTCATTTTTTTGAAATCACTTGAAATTTTATCAAGCTCTTTCGAAATAGAATTAACAGCGTCGGCAATTGCTTTCTTTGCGCTTTTGCCTTTTGTCTTGACTAACATAATTGGGCTCTTTGTTGGATGCTCTCTTTTCCATACAGCGAGAGTAACAGCAGAATCCTTGTTTAAGTAAATACGAAGAATTTCAGCCATAGTCAAACTTCCAACCTCAAATTCAATCTCGTCCTTTGAAAAGTTCAAAATCTTAATTTCCATAATAAGAAATCAGAAATCTTATTTAAAAACCTTTCTGGAAGCTATTTTCAGCTAACAATTTCAAAATCACCATTGACTTAAATATTCTAGAGAAATTTTGTCTATTGATTTATAGACAGTCCAAATATTTGAATTTCCCCTTAATAATCCGGGTCTTCCCATTTTATCAAATTCTTTCCAAGAAAAAGAAACCCATTTTTAAATCTTTAGACTTAGTTTATTTTCTGTGAAAAGTTTTTAAGTTTGGTAATATGGGTAATCTTGGTAAGGGGGTAATAAAGGTAAAATGGGGAAGATTAAAAATAAACTAGTTTATTAATTTCTAAGAAGTCATAATATCATCTAAACGGACTTCGAGATATGATCATCAGAATAATTTTTTGATCTAGCAGAAGTAATTCCCAAGCTCCTTCTAACACGAGGAGAACACAAACCCGGAATTGAAAAAATATCACATAGATCCTTCCAGTATTCTAAAATTTCTTTGGCACCATCAACCAATTTAACTGAATAAAGACCGTCTAAACTTCTGTCGCTTCGGACTATATTACCCCCGAGATGCCACATTGACACACCAACCTCTTCCAAATTTTCAGACATTTTACTTTTTATCTTTTCGTCCGAATACAAGTTCATTTATCTCTTTAGAATTCAAATCTTTTTTGTTCTTTATATCTTTTTTTTCTGTTTCTTCCGGAACCACAATTTCTTCGGTTTCAGATTCAATTTCAGTTACTTCTTCGGAATTTTCAGAAGACTCTTTCTTTCTTCCGAAAACTTTTGCCTTCAATTGTCTCCAATAAGAAACTTTATCTACAACTGGCGTTTGCTCATCCAGCTGTTTCATATCTCCAATTATAAGTGCGTTTGAAAGCTCGGGGTCAAGATTAGCTGCTTTGCCCGAAACTCTTTTCTCAATAACCTCATTACCATCAACTACCGAAGAAAAATATTCCTCATTATCTTCAGGAGATACAACAAAAAGTCTTATCTTCAGTGCCTTCTCAAGTTTTCTCAGAACTATGTCTTTCTCTGGAAGAATTCCCCGCTCAATTCTCATCAATACGTCCGGGCTTTCCCCAATTTCATCTGCAAGCTGAACATGGCTCATTTTTCTTGAACGTCTGGCACGCATAACAATCCAATGATAATTCCCGAGAAGGTCAGGCCTTTTCATAACAACCGGTTGTGTCTCAACTCTATCTTTCATTCCTCTCTCAACCACATCCCTAAGAGTCATATCTTTTTTTTGTATCGCTTCCCTTGGATTAATTTTCGGAACATTTTCAGAATCCCGTTTAACACCAGAAATTTTAACCATTCGCTCGTACACGCTTTGATGTCTATCTTCCGGAATTCCCCCGTCGTAACTTGAAATTTTCCTTATAACTGGCAAGTCCTCAAACTCCGCACATCTTTTACACATATGAACTAATTTATCCTCGAAC
This sequence comes from Candidatus Pacearchaeota archaeon, assembly GCA_018303895.1. Classification (GTDB taxonomy): domain Archaea; phylum Nanobdellota; class Nanobdellia; order Pacearchaeales; family GW2011-AR1; genus CABMGN01. The sequence goes on along the minus strand of JAGVXJ010000051.1, from coordinate 988 downwards.
ACAACATCAAATAGAGATGCCTTATCTTCAGAAACACCACATTTTTCACATTCCATAATCTTTACAATAAATTACTCTTTTTTAAGATTTGTGTTGTTAGAATAATAACTATTTTGAACTACTAAGATATTTTTCTATGTTTTCTTTGCTGTTAAATCCAATCAGAATATTTTTTTCATTTATTAATATAGAAGGCAATTCAGTAATTTTGTAATTTTTCATTTGCAAGTCTACAATCTGCAAATCCAAATCTCCGGCAAGAGGAATAAGTACTAATTTATTTCCTCGCTCTTCTTTAATTTCTTTCAAAACATTTGACAGAATTTTCTGCTCAGCAACTTTAACTGTATCACTTGGGTCACTTGAATAAAAATAAACAGCTATATCAAAATCAGCATTACATTTTTCTTTTAGCAAAAGAGTATTTAACCACAACTCAGTTTTTAACAAAACATATTTCTTTTTTTCAATTTTAATATCTTCAGAAATCTGATTCATCTCTTCAAACTTTTCTATGTTCAATCCTTCAAGATAAATTTTATCTGCGAACACAAAATTTTGTTCAATTGCAGAATCACATGATGATTGGTCCATTATTTGGTAATAATAATTTTGTAACTTTAAATCAAGAGATTCAATTTCATTAGCCCGATAGTCAGCAATCACTTTAGAAGTTCGATAATTTTCCACAAAAAATCCAAGAGAAAAACCAACCAATAAAATAACACAAGCTAGTAAAAATGATTCAACGAAAACTCTAAATCGATTATAAACTATTTTGTGTACCATCTTATATCTCCTCTTATCATTTTGTATATAGCCAGCAACAGTGGAATTACATATAACGGCCGGTATATGAAAGAATAACAAAGTATCTTTAAAATATTTTGGTTTCCAGTTTCTGAGTGTTTAAATCCAATTTTGTAATACCACAATGAAATAAAAAAGAAAATCACCCCAAAAAGCAACAATAAAGATAGAAAAAAAT
>JAGVXJ010000050.1 GCA_018303895.1 Candidatus Pacearchaeota archaeon | reverse complement strand
TCATAAAGGTGTTTTGTCATTTTATTTTTCCTTACCTGATTATAAAACCCTAGGATAGATGTCTCAAGCGTCAAAAAGATTCTCGAAACCTCTATCCTGGGCAAAAAGAGGTGATAGAAATTCAAACTTTCCAAACTATTTAAACCTTTCGTTTGTGTTGTAACTTATAGATTACGACAGGTTTTTCTTCTCTAATAGTTTCTTCCAATTAATCAAAAACTTTTACAAAAGAATGAATGGCCCCACGAGGAGTTGAACCTCGGACCGCTCGGTGTAAACGAGCTATTTTACCGCTAGACTATAGGGCCGTAACTTTCAATCCCAATAGACACCAAAAACGAATTAAAAAGGTTTCGATTATTTTTATTTTATTCTGTAGAGAACTTTGCATGCAATGTTCTCTTTATGAGAAGTTTGTAATTTTCGTGGAAAATTGGTTTTTGCAAACTTCTCTGGAAACATTTATAAGTTAAATATTCATTTTTTTACCATGTCAAAGGAAGAATTAAAACGAGACCACGAAAAGAAAGACGCTGAATCTCCTGAGATGGATTTTCTAAACAGCAAATACGAAGACAAAAAACCCGCGATTTCTGAAAATGTTTCTGAAGCTCAAAAAGAAATGATGAAGACAAAAAAAGAACTTGACAAATTAAAAAGTTACATTATCAAAAAATATCCCTTTACTCAAGCGATTGGAATTTTACCGCCACAGGCAATAAAACTTTTCATCGATGAAGAAGAAGTTCCGAAAGAAACAGAAAAATTTATTCATCTTTACATGATTATTCCTGAAGAAAAATTTAAAGAATCTCCAAAAATAAAAGCAGAAATTGTTAAAAAAATGGAAGAAGTAAAATCAGAACAAAAAATTTGGGTTCAGGTTAAAACCCCCGTTGATGTTTGGGAAAATTGCCTTGACAGTAAATTCAGCGTTACAGAAGCAATCGGTATGTCTTACCCTATTTTTGACAAAGGAATCCTCGGAGCGTTGAGAGTTGCATCAATTCACAAATCACTCGTACTTCAAAAATTTGAAAAGTATGTTGTTAGTTATGTAATCGGTGGAAGCTTGGTTCGTGGCGAAGCTCAGCCAACTTCTGATGTTGATGTTTTTATTGTTATTAATGACACCGACGTAAAAAGAATGCCGAGACTTGAACTTAAAGAAAGATTGAGAGGAATTATTTATCAATATATCCAAGAAGCTACTGCTTTAGCTGGCGTTAAAAATGTTTTATCTCCGCAAGTTTATTTGCTAACTGAATTCTGGGAATCTGTAAAAGACGCGCATCCAGTTATTTTTACTTTCATCCGTGATGGAATTCCTTTATACGACAGGGGAACTTTCATGCCGTGGAAAGCTTTGTTAAGAATGGGAAAACTCAAACCTTCTCCCGAGGCTGTTGATATGTTCATGTCTATGGGTGATGGAGTAATTTCACGAAGCAAAAAAATAATGCTTTCAGACATTTTCACAAATATTTTCTGGGGTATTACAACTCCAGCTCAGGCGCTATTGATGATGAATGGTTGTCCGCCACCGAATGCAAAAAAAGAATTAGTTCCAATGTTCAAAAAAGAATTCCTTGAAACAAAAATGATTGAGAAAAAATATGTTGACTTTATAGAAAAGGTTGTAAAAATTTGGAGAGATTACGAGCACGAACTAATCAAAGAAATTTCCGGAAAAGAAATTGACCAAATGCTCGTCGAAACTGAAGATTATCTTAAAAGATTAAAAGAATTAAGAGAACAAATTGAAAAGAAGGCAAAAGAAAAAACTGTGTCTGATGTTTACACTGATTTAATCAAACTTCTTGAAGTTAACTTCGGCAAAAAATCTCCAAGTGCGTTAGTTGATGAATTCGAAAAGCAACTTGTTAAAACTGGTAAAATGTCCCCACAGCATTTCAGAATCTTGAACGAAATTGTTTCTACCAAAGCTGATTTCAAAAAGAACAAATTGAATTCACAAAAAGTTGACGACGTTAGAAAGAATGCTTCAATTTTGATAAATGACTTGATGGAATTAACACAGAGAAAAGATTTAGTGAATTTGGAAAAAGGAAGAATGAGACTGAAATATTCTAAAGACGGAAAAGAACAAGTCGCTGAATTGTTAAATTGTGAAGGAGTTTCATTCCTTTTCGTCGAGAAAAACGTAAGAAAAATTTTCCCTGCTGAAGGAAAAGTTGAAAATTCTACAATTGATGAAGTTAATCACGCAGTGGAAAAACAAAAATCACAGCATAAGCTGGAAATAAATCATAAGATTTTTGATGTCCTGAAAAAAGAACTCGGAGACTTCGAATTAATTTTGTGATTATTCTATCCAAATGTTTAAAAATAACAATTTTATCCCCTAAACATGGAAAATATAGATGTTTATATTGGAGACTTAAGAGAAGCGGCTAAGGGCAAGCGGCTTAACTGGGGGATATTTATGTCTGCAATTGATGGACTAAATAGCAAGGACGATGTTACCAAATATTTTTCTTCTTATTGCGAGGTTCTTAAAGAGTTAATACAAGAAGACTTATACAATCATGAAGATGGTGTAGCAGTTCGGGCTGTTAAAAAAGGGGAGTCAATTGATGATGTCGCTCGTTCTCTTGCAATGGACCATTTCAGTTATGTGCTGAATAAATACAGCTCGATCAAACATAAATCTATACACGAGGTTTGGAATGAATCAGTTCCGGAATTATATCCTAACGGAAGATTACGGAATGTGTTAGGATTTTAAGTTCGCAATTTTTTTATCGGTGTTTTCATTTTAATCATTTCAATTAAGAAAATATGTGGGGTAGGAAACTGTCTTTTTTTCACCACAATATTTATTAACTAAAATTATTTTTTCTTGTTATGTCAATTGCTTTATACTTTGGAAAGAAAAAAGGAGCAGAAATGACTTCTTCAGAAAAACTTGAGCAAAAACTTAAGAAAATTAATCATTTCATAACTGTCCATGATATGAGCAAGAGTCTTACTCATGAACGTACTCCTGGAGCAAATTTAGTAGTTAATTTCAACGAGGATGTTTATCAAGTATACTCTTGGAGTCAGTTCAAGAAAATTCTTGACACAATAGACCAAGCTGGGTATAATCCTAAATATATTGAAGAGAGACGTTAAATTCAATTTTTATAAAAATGTCAGAAAAAAATCTTCGTCAAGTTCTTTATAATGTTGAAACCGATGTCGGCGAACAAGTCGCTTTAAGACATCGATGGACTTTTCTTCTTGTAAATGATTTAACTGAATTATCTCTAATAAAAGAAAGAATCCTAAAAAATCTTGCACCGTCGGACAATTACAATCGGCACGCTGAAGGTTTAGTCCAAAATTCAGGCGGTTTGCATTATCTGGCTTTTTCTTTATCGAGTGAAAACGGAATTCTTAGAAATGATCAATGGAGAAAAATTTACGACAAACCCGAGGGAATAAATTCTGAAAGAAAATTCAACGAAAGAAAATCAAACCCTGAAGAATGGTTTGATAAATATGTTTCACAGAATCTCAAGAAAAGATAAATAAAAAATATTTAAATCCTCGTTTTCTTCTTCTTATCATGAAATATCTTTTTATTTTAGGAAGAAATGTTGAATTATCAAAACAGGAAGTTTTCGCGTATTTTGGAAGTCGGAAGAACAAAATTCTTTCATTTGAAATCCGGAAAAATGCATTGCTTATCGATTTGGAAAACCTGCCTGACAAAATGATTGTCAACGATTTCGGCGGGGTTATTTCAATTGGGCGTGTTTTCGAAGAAGGAGATGTAAAAAATATTTTTGACAAAATTAACAAGCGTGAATTATACTTCGGTAAAAATAACAAGTTAAACTATGTCGTTTGGGATTTTGCTCTGGATAATTCTACTGAATTTGTTTCTGACTATCTAAAAAAAAGATTCCGAAGTGAAAAAATAAAAGCGACAGAAAAGCCGTTTTCAGGAAATATTGCCTCACAGGATGGAGAAAACTTTCAAAAAGTAAATTCAAAAAATATAGGCGAAGAATTTTTTGTTTTTGGAAATTCAAAGAAATTACTCTTTGGAAAAATTCTTGAAAAATACGATTACGAAAAAGTTGAACTTCGAGATATGAAGAAACCTTTCCGTCGTGAATCTTTAGCAATTTCTCCTCGCCTTGCAAAAATTATGATAAATCTTTCACAACCAGAAAATAATGGAAAAATCCTCGACCCATTCTGCGGAATAGGGGTTATTCTTCAAGAAGCTTTGTTAAAAAATTTTAATGTTTTCGGAATTGACAAAGATTTTGAAGCAGTTCAGCAATGCAAAAAAAATATGGAATGGTTTAATTTTCAAATCTCAAGGTACAAAGTTTTGAATGGTGATTCTTCCCAAATGAAAATGAATGAAAATATTTCGGCAATAGTCACCGAGCCTGATTTGGGTAAAATTCTAAAAAAAGTTCCGACAAATCATGAAGCAACTAAAACCCTTAATGAGTTTGAAAATCTAATAATTCGCGTGATAAATAATTTTAAGAGTTCCCTATTGCCCGGAGCAAAAATCGTTTTCTCGTCTCCTTTGATAAAATCTCATTCCGCAAAAAGAATGTCTTGTAATTTTGAAAGAATTTCTGAAGAAACAAGATTAAGAATTGCAGAAAATTTTCCTATCGAAGATTTCCGCGAAAATCAAATTGTTGGAAGACAAATTGTAGTAATGGAAAAATAATATTATTTGTTTTACGAATGATTTTAGATGGATGTCTACAAAAATAGTTTTCTTTGCCAGTGTAGGAATTCTTTTTCTAAAAGAAATCCCCAGTTGGTAGAAAAATCATTGTTCTAGAGAAATAATTATCTTCTTTGTAACTTCATAAATCCCTCAAACGCGACAATTAATCCAAGTAGAAACATTCCGATGGAAATTATGGCAAGAATAAAATTTCCTGAAGCCATAAATGAAGCAGATTAATCTGCTTTTTAATGATTATTATATCTGAAAATATTCATTAGAGCAATAAATCTTTTTTTCTAGATAAAAAAGATAAATTAAAAAAATTTATAATTTAATTTTTTCACTTTCTCATAAATGAAGATGCTAATATTAAAATTCC
>JAGVXJ010000049.1 GCA_018303895.1 Candidatus Pacearchaeota archaeon | reverse complement strand
AAATATTCTTTTTCTTTTTTGCCGTAAAGATTTGCAAAGAAAATTCCAGGGAATGTCTTGCATAAATTATTGTATGAAAGAATGGAATCATTGTAAAACTGCCTTGAATAAGCAACTTTGTCCTCTGTAGCAGAAAGTTCTCTTTGAAGTTCAAGGAAATTTGTGTTTGCTTTCAAATCAGGATAATTTTCTGCAATTGCGAAGATTGTTTTCAACGCGCCTTCCAATTGATTGTCTGCTTTTACTTTTTTCTCAATTCCTTTTGCAGAAATCAATGCTTTTCGCGCTTCAGTAACTGCCTTTATCGCCGCTGTTTCATGCTTCGCGAAACCCTTGACAGTCTCAATTAAATTTGGAATCAAATCCGCTCTTCGTTTTAATTGAACATCAATCTGCGAAAGTGAATTATCAATTCTATTCGACAAAACCGCAAATCTATTGAAGTAACTAAAGAAAATAATCACCACGATTGCTAAAACTCCAATTAAAATCCATAACCATAACATAAACATAAATGCCAAAATGAATTTATAAATTTATTGTTCAGAATTATTTTCCATCTCAACTCGCGCTCTTCGCCATCTTTTAATATTAATTGTAAATCCGATAATTTTCGCAGTGTAATGGTCTCCGAGTTCTTCGATGATTTTTTCTGAAATTTTTTGAATTTCTTTTTTATCTCTTGTCAAATTTCTCAATACAGAAACTTTTACATTCCGATGATTTTCAAAATGACTTTTCAAAGTTGAAATAAAATTTTCAGTGACTCCGTTTTTTCCAAGTTGAACCTGCCCGACTGCATGCATCATTTTAGAAATCCCTCAATCCACTTTTTCTTAATTTTAATTTTCTTGATATTTCTAACTCCGAACATTCCGAGTTTCATTTTTCTGTCTTTTGAAATATCTCTTCCCTTAAATTGATGAATTACTACGTCTGATTTGTTATCGCGGTAATCTTGGGAATATCTCGCGCAAAAAATCGCCGCCTCTTTCACGTCGCCAAATTTAGGTTTTCCTTTGATATTCACAAACGGGCTTCCAGGTTTTTCAGTATGTAAAACAACTTCGTTTGGTTCAATCTGCTTAATTAATTCTTCATTATTCTGAGCGGACTTTCCGCCTAAAACCAAAGTTCCTTTTTTTGTAATATGTTCGCGAAATTTCATAGATTATCAAACAAATGGAATTTTATAAACTTTCTCAACATCTATCTGAGCAAAATCTAATGGCATCCATTCTTCCATTCGCCGATCGCAATCATCAAATTTCCAATCAAAACTGTTCCTGCTTTCCATTGCGAAATGTAATTCATCAATTCAGAAATATTCACAACTCCGTCGCGGTTTGAATCAGAAAGCCCGCAATTAGAAAATGATGCTTCATTATACAAATTCAAAATCTCCGTCGCTGTTAAAGCATAATTGTAAATTCTCACGTCGTCAATCATTCCTTTCCAGTGCCTTGCATCATTCCCTCTGTTTCCAAGTCTCATCGTAGTGATAGCAGAATAATCAATTTCAGAAGCAGGAATAGTTCCAATCAGAACTCCGTTCACATAAATTTTATTTGAAGAAGCATCATGAACTCCCACAACATGAACCCACTGGTTTTGTGTTGTTATATTTGAAGGAATTCCTTTCCCAATCAAACCTGTTCCTGTTGAAAAAGTAAAACCCGCACCTCCAATTGCATTATAAAACAGCTGATAACCATAATTATCATTGTTCCCGTCGATTATTTTTGGATACGAATCGGTTACAGTGCTATCAAGATAAACCCATGCAGAGACCGTTAACAAAGAAGGTTTTAATGATGCAGAATTTCCAAGCTCAACATAATCATCAACTCCATCAAAACTCAAAGCATTTCCAAATTTTCCAGTTGTCCATAATGGGGTTGGATTATTCATTAAAGTTCCGTCGTTGTTTCCTATAAAATCATCTGCAGTTGTTCCAGAAGTTTCATCAAGTTTCCAGTGAGAAATTAGGTCTTCTGTTGAGATTGAGCAAGCAGAACTTTGCCAAATATTTGAACAGCAATAACCAGAAGAATAACTTGTACCTCCGCACAAACAAGTTGAAGAGATTAAACCTTCAGAGCAAGTTGGAGTGATTGTTCCTCCTGTAAAAAAAGGATCCCCTGACCAAGTCACATCTATAGGAGGATTATACTTAGTCCCATCAAGTGTAATCCAACTCAAACCTTTTGATTCCATCAATGCTATCCTTTGATTGTACTCATCTATGCCCAGAGTTGCTCCAATCTCAGTTTGGAATACTGGATAAACCGCTTTAATAGGATCAAGATAAATTTCTTTTAAACCATATATGTGAAATCCAACACTTGCTTTTGAATAATCAATTTCAGGAGCACTATCAATAGTGGGCTTTGCACTAGCAGTCTTGACATGAGAAAATGTCCAAAGAATTAAGTGCGTTTCAGGAGCAAGGGATCGTGCAAGATTAAAAAGTTCAACCTCAAGGTCAACAAGCCCAATGTTGTTTGCATTATTATAATTATCAGTAAATAAAATGCTTGGCTCATTCATCAATTCATAAATTACATGAGTTCTATCTTTATAACGTGGAGCAATCAATTCCCAGAACAACTTGACATCCATAGGATCATTTCCTCCAACAGGATGATAATCAATCATTAAATAAAAATTCTTTTGCGAAGACATCTCAACCCAATCATCAAGATAAGGAATTATTTCTGTGTTCATGAAATTTAACCATCTTGTGTATTCAGTGCCTGTTAACTGGCCATCTTTGGGATTAATATCAAAATCACTTGCAGAAGCAACATTTGTAAATTTTGTATAAAGGCAATTCACATCATAAGCTGAACCCTCATTGCATCTCTGATAATATCCCGGACACTGACAATTATGCCCACATCCAACACTCTTAGTGGGGTCAAGAGTGCAATCAAGATAAACATCGCAATCTCCATTGCATCCCCAATTTTGAGGTTCTCTATAAACTATAACTCTAATTATATTCATATTAAACTCATCTCTTAAAATATCCCAAAAACTATTATTATTTCTCTCTGAAGAAGTCAGCCAGGAATTTTCTCCTCGCAAAAACCATCCATTATCAGCAACAAGATTATTATTTACATGCTGAACTCTGCCTCTTTCAGCAGAAACAATACTAAATAATAAAATTGCAAAAATTATCACCAAAAGTATTTTTTTCATTTTCCCCTTAATTAAATTAGAAAAAAAGAGTTTTTATTATTTCCGATTTTTCCTAGCATCCATTTTTTCATTCGCCAATCGCGGTCATCAAATTTCCAATTAAAACTGTTCCTGTTTTCCATTGGGAAATGTAATTCATTAATACCCTTTTTCATAAGAGGATAAATAAAAAACAAAATTTAAATATCTATCTACTTTTAATAAAATATGAAAAACAAAATAACTCCTGAAAAAATAGAAAAATATTATACTCTGACGAGCAAAGCATTGGAAATTGTTAAAAAATCAATAATAAAAAGAAAAGAAAATCAAGCAAAAGAAATAATTGAAATGGTTTCTAATTATTTAAGTGATGCAGAATACTTCAAAAAACAAGGCGATTTTGTAAATGCTTTTGCCGCAATAAATTATGCTCACGGTTGGCTTGATTCTGGAGTTAGATTAGATGTGTTTAAAACAAAGAATGATAAATTGTTTACGGTGAAATAAATTAATCTTCAATTATCCTGTACACTTCGTCATTTTTCTTGACACGCGGAATTTTGATCCCAATCTCATCGCCTTTTGTCGCTTTCCTAATTCCTTTCTTTTTTATTTCCATATATTCAATTAAAGATTTTTTAATTCCAATTGTCTTTCCAATAACAATTATTTTATCTCCCACCTTTAATCCTGAAACTAATTTAATAGTTGCAACTCCAACATTCGGATAATAATGAGTTACCTTGCCAACAAAATGTTTTTTTTCCTTGGATTCACTATGTTCAACTTTTGAAAAGTCGTTCGCATTGGGCAACCCCAAATAAAATCCAGAAGAAAAACCTCTGTTGTAAACTTTTTTCAGTTCGTCCAACCCTTCTTTAACTTCCTCTTTAGATAATTTTTTATCCAATGCTTTCCTATAAACTCGCACAACAGCGTCGACATATCTCGGGTCCCGATTTCTTCCTTCAATCTTAAAACTTTTTATTCCTGCTTTTTTTAACTCTTCAATAAAAGGCAGAGAGCATAAATCTTTCGCAGACATAACTTTATCATTTTCAAGCTCGAGTTCATATCCCTCTTGCTTATCTTTTACAATATAACTTCTCCTGCACGGCTGTATGCATTCTCCTCGGTTCGCGGATTTCCCAAATAAAAATTGCGAAGTAAAGCATCGCCCGGAAATTGCAGCGCACATCGCTCCGTGCGCAAAACATTCAATGTCGATTATCTTGGAAATTTTTTTTATCTGCTTCAAATTTAATTCTCTCGCAAGGACAATTCTTTTAGCGCCAAGTTTTTTATAAAATTTTGCGGCTTCAATATTCGCAACAGATGCTTGCGTTGAAATAAAAAAAGGAATTTTGTATTTTTTGCAAAGATTAATCACACTTAAATCCCAACAGATAACTGCATCAATTTTATTTTTAACTGCTTTTATTAAATATTCTATTTTTTTAATTTCCTCGTCGTAGATAATTGTATTTAGTGTTAAATATTTCTTTACTTTTTTTTCCTTGCATATTTCTTTAATCTTGTTCAAATCATTGACTGTGAAATTTTTTGCATTTGCTCTCATTGAAAATTCCTTCAGCCCAAAATAAACCGCATCAGCTCCTGCGTTCACCGCCGCGACTAACATCGGGAAACTTCCTGCTGGAGCGAGCAATTCCGAGCGATTTCGTGGTAGAGACTTTTTTTTCTTATCAATTCCTCGTGCGAGGTCGCGAGTTAATTTGGATTTCATGAGAATAATTAGAAATTTAAGTTTTTAAATTTTATATTAGTATTAAAGATATTTTAAAGCAGTTTCGTAAATAGTCAATGGATAACCGGAAGATTCTTGGTGAAAAGAATAACTACCTAATTCAAATAAAATTTTGCCTTCTTCATTCAGTAGATATTTTGGAAAAAAACCTGTGAATAAT
>JAGVXJ010000048.1:6040-7099 GCA_018303895.1 Candidatus Pacearchaeota archaeon | reverse complement strand
AAAAATATAAACCTAAAAAACCCATTTGTTTATTTGTATTCATTGCGATCTCCACTTCTTTTTCAAAAGGGTTTCTAACCTCACTATCTGGAAAATTAAAATTAAATCTTAGATATTTTGCTTTTTCAACAAGTTCATCAGAGCCAACAGATTTCCAGAGAAGCATCCTTAGAAAGTCATTTTTTCTATCAAATTTTTTAGTTAAATCTTTTTTTTCCATTTTTATTTCACTCTTTTAATAATATCAAACAAACTCTTTTTTTCAAAGTCAACCATTTTTGCCCCAGAATTCCGATTTTGCGGGTACACCGAGCGGTGCCCATCTTCCAAATCAATTCTAATCTTTATCATCCCAAGCGCAGAAATAAAAACTGTTCCGAGGAGAAAATGATTCTTATCTTTTCCTTGCAATGACAAAAGTATTTTTTGAATCTTGCTTGTTATTCCCTCTTTCTGCATTTTTTCTTCAATCATTTTTTCTATTTCTTCAAATTCAAAATCAATATTATCCAACATTTTCGCAGGAGGTTCTTCTGAAAAGTGCTCAACAGGAACAACCTCGCAATCTTTTTCCAGTTGAAAACTAAACATTTTTTTCGTCGACGGAATAAAATAATCCAAATGAACTTTGTTTGCGTTTTTGCCCTTTGTCTCGTTGTCAATTACAACAAACCCCGAACACAAATAAGCATCAGGATTTTCTTTTTTGAAATTCTCAAATTCTTTTGAAGTGAATAATTTTTCAAGATAAAATTGCAGGTTCATAAATTAGATTAATAATATTGTTTTATAAGTTTTTGGATTTAATTTAAACTGTCTCACTCTAAGGCCACTCGGATAGATTGCTCCGTGATTCGCTTTGCTTAATCACTCCGAAGGAATTTGTTAATACCAAATCTTCCATTCAATTCCTCTTCAAGCAACCAATGCTTCTGTTGGTACAAATTCAAATATAAATATCCCCGAGGTCAATTTCAATTTTAATAAACCTCTATCTCTTCAGAAGTAGAATCTTCAAAACATCCAAAAGGCCAAATCATGTTTCCTTTTGCATCAAGA
>JAGVXJ010000048.1:891-6017 GCA_018303895.1 Candidatus Pacearchaeota archaeon | reverse complement strand
CAAGACAAATCTTAATTAAATAAATTCCGGGTTCTTTAATAGTAATATTTCCTGTAAAGATTCTATCATCTATCTCTCCATTTAATTTTAATGGATGAAAAATTTCAGTGTTTTGAGTATACTCATGTGTTACTCCTAAGATTCTAACAAATGCTCTGTCTCCAGATGCAAAAGAAAGAAGTCCACCTGCGAAATCAACTGCATAGTATGTAAGTGTGGTAGTGGGGATTATCAAGGTAAAGAACGTTTTCTTCAGCATCAATACTCAATGTATCTGTCTCTCGTGATTCAGAAAAATATTTTTTTGCAGATTGCGTTTCCTGAACAGACTTTTGAAATTCTTGCTCATCAGTTTCCCCATTTCTAAAACCAAAATAACTTAACAAAAAAATAACTAATACTATAATAAAAATTATTGGAATTATTTTTTTATTCATTTCCTCTCAGAAATCTCCCTCTTCAAGTCCTTAATAAAATCATCAACTTTTTTATTTACTAATTTGTTGTCTCCGCGAATTCTTATTGCAAGAGATTTTTCCTTTTCTTCTTTGTCGCCGATTGTTAAAATGTAGGGGATTTTCATAATCTCAGCGTCTTTAACTTTTGCAGGAACAGTTGTTGTTCTAAAATCCGCATCAATTCTCAAATCAGGAATTTCTTCGCCCAATTTTTGAATTATCTTTCTTGCATAATTTTCATTTCTGTCTGTAAAAGAAAGAACTCGAACTTGAATTGGTGCAAGCCACGTCGGTAATCTTCCGTTCGTATGCTCAATCAAAATTCCAATAAACCTCTCCAAACTTCCATAAATAACTCTATGCAACATCACTGGTCTTTTCTTTGAATTATCTTTGTCAGTGTATTCCAATTCAAATCTTTCTGGCATTGAAAAATCCAATTGCAGCGTCGCGCATTGCCAAGTTCTTCCGAGAGAATCTTTAATGTGAAAGTCAATCTTCGGCCCATAAAATGCTCCATCGCCTTTGTTGATTTTGAATTTCATTTTCTTCTTTTTCAAAACTTTTTCAAGAGTTGCTTCTGCTTTGTCCCAAATTTTTTCATCGCCGATTCTTTTTTCTGGACGAGTTGAAAGTTCTACATGATAATCAAAACCAAATTTCTTGTAGAAAAAATCAATCAATTCTATAACCCCAACTAATTCATCTTCAAGTTGTTTTTCTGTGCAGAAAATATGCGCATCATCCTGCGTAAATTGTATCACCCTAAAAAGTCCGCCTAAAACTCCTGAAAGTTCCTGACGATGAACAACTCCCAGTTCCCCGACGCGAAGCGGAAGTTCTTTGTAACTCTTTGGCTTGTTTTTGTAAACCAACATTCCCCCGGGACAATTCATCGGCTTAACCGCGAAAGTTCTTTTTTCATAATCAGTCAAAAAAATATTCTCCTTGTATTTTTCCCAATGTCCTGAAATCTGCCATAACTTTTTATCCAAAATCTGCGGAGTTGAAATTTCCTGATAACCGGATTTTTTATGCATATCTCTCCAGAATTTAATTAATTCATTTTTTATTATCAAACCATTATTATGCCAGAAGACCATTCCCGGCGCAGTTTCGCTGAAAGAATACAAATCCATTTGCCCGCCCAAAATTCTGTGGTCGTTATCCTTTAATTTTGAAGTGTCAAGTTTTGTTTTGGAAATTTCTCTCAACAATTTTTTCTCGTCGTATTTTTCAGAAATTTCGTTTCCCTTCACGACGATTTCACGACTTAATTCAGAAAGCGGATGCCCCTTGACTTTCATTTCAAATTCTTTGTAATAACCAAACGGAGCGCGGATAATGCTAAAATCTTTCTTCAATTCATTTTCTGTTTTATCCAGAACATCTATTGCAATTTCCGGGCTACTCAAATTTTTAGAAAGATGAGCATAAGGATAAAGAACAATATTTTTCGCATCAACCTGTTTTGCAATATTTTTTATTTCAGCCACTAATTTTTTAACTGTCTCTTCAATATTCTCGTCGAACTTTTCAACCGCGGTCATCACGACGAGGGCGTCTTTTGCTTCTCCGCCTTTTTTCTCGCTCTCGGTTAAATCCAAAATTGTCTTCAACGCTTTTTTCAATGGCTTGAATTTAATGTAATCAACATGCAATGTGAGTATTTTCATATCTAATTATGGAAATCATCTTTTATAAAATTAATTCCTTGCTAACGCAAAAGCTGTATCTGCCCAATTAGCCCAAAGAGATAATTTGTGTTATTATTCAATAGTAACAGAATAGAAAACTTTAAATAGCTTTGTTTCTGAAAGGACCTTATTAAAATGAGTGAAATAAACAGAAGAAATTTTTTGAAATATTCAGTAGGTGTTTTAGCTGGGGCTATGATTCCAGATTATTGTTTTGCCAAGGAAAAAAGTTTTGACTTCTCTAAATTCTCCGACGAGGAAGTTTTAGCAAGAATGCTTTTTGGAGAAGCCAGAAGTTTATACAAGGTAGAAGAGGATGTAAGAGAACCAGTTATGATTGGGTATACTGCATTAAATCGGGCAGAAAAATCTAATTATGTAAATTTAAAAGAAGCTATTCTTGCGCCAAAACAATATAGCTGTTTTAATCCTAAAGATGTTAATTATAATAAGATAAAAAATCCAGGAAAAAATGATTTGAATTCATGGAAAAAATCTCTGGAAATTTCAAAAAAAATTTTAAATGGGCTATTCGAACATCTTAATTACGGTCAAACTCATTATCACAGAAAAGATAAAAAACCTAAATGGAGAAAAAGCCCGAAGATGAAAAAAATTTGGGGTCAGGATTTTTTTAAGCATTATTTCTACAAAGAACTGTAATTAAACTTCAATCATATCTAAAATCTCGTTGATGATTTGATCTGAATCCAATTTCTCTGCTTTTGCTCGGTAACTTAAAATAACTCTATGCCTCAGAACAAAATGCGCAATATCTTTTACATCTTTTGGAATAACATACTCTCTCCCACGCATTAATGCCCACGCTTTCGCAGCGATAAACAAACCAATGCTCGCCCTCGGAGAACCCCCCCATTCAATATATCGCCCGTTTTCAAAATCTTTTTTTCTTGTCTTCTCAACAATTTTAAGAATATAATCTTTAATCCTGTCATCAACATAAATTTCTTTCGTTAGTTTTTGCATTTGAATAATTTTCCCTGGCGAAAGAATCGGCTTTATTCCGAATGTCTCAAATTTCTTTAGTGTGGTGTTATCTTCCATAATTATTTTTTCCTCGTCGTGTTTTGGATATTCAATAACAAGCTTAAACAAGAATCTATCAATTTGAGCTTCTGGAAGAGTGTAAACTCCGCTTACTTCGAGAGGATTGTTATTCGCCATAACAAAAAAAGGCACAGGAAGTTTGAAAGTCTCCTTGCCAATTGTTACTTGTTTTTCCTGCATGGCTTCAATCATCGCCGACTGAGTTTTTGGCGGACTTCGATTGATTTCATCAGCGACGATAAAGTTGGAAAATACCGGACCTTTAATTGTTTCAAATCCTTTTTGCGGGGTGTATGTAGTTATTCCGACAATATCACTCGGCAACAAATCCACAGTGAATTGAATCCTGTTTGAACTGCATCCAGATGCCTGCGCCAGAGTTTTTACAATCAGCGTCTTCGCTATTCCAGGAACTCCTTCAAGCAGAACATGCCCGTCGCAAAGCAGAGCGCAAATAAAAGCATCAATCACTTCATCCTGACCAACAACAACTTTAGCAACTTCTTTTTTCAATGCGAGGATAGTTCGATTTATTTCTTTTACTTCATTTGAAATTTTAGAAGTTTTTTCTTTAGACCTTTCCTTTATCTCATTTTGTATGGATTCTTCAGAAGAACTCCTTTCTTTTCTCTTTAATTCCTTTTGCCTTTCTTCTTCCCTTTGGTTGTCCCGCGAAATCGCAAGGTCAATATCCATCTCTTTTTCAAGAAGTTTTTTGTTTGGAATAACATCAATTTTCTTAGGTTCTATTTTTTTATCTGATTCTAATTCTTTTTTCATCTTGAATTTTCTAAACCAATGCTTTTTTTCTTTTTTTAGAATTTTAGTCTTGGCGAGTTTTTTATCAGGAAGCTCTTTTTTTGGGACTAATTTTTTTATTTCTTCATTTTTTATTTTATCTTCGGAGATTTCTATTTTCGGGACAGAAATATGAATATTAGGCATTGAAGGAAAGTTAATTTTCTTTTTTTCTTTTTTGGAAACAACTCTTTTTTTTACTTTATTCTTTTTCGTCTGCTCTTTAATTTCCCTCCTCAAATTTTCCTTCGCCAATCTAACCTGCTTGTTTAAATTCTGATTTAGAAGGCTATCTCTTCGAAAGATTAGTTTCTCAAATTTGTCTTGATTTTCTACCATTTTCCCTCTTTCTTATTGTTGTAATAAACATTTATTCCTTTAAATATCTTATTTAAAATTCCAGTATTTATTCTCGGCATATTTTTTCTCCTGAATTTTTTTAATTGTTTTTCTTCGCATAAGTAAAAATAAAAATCCTGCAACAAAAAATGCAAACACAAATGCAAGGACCACGCTTATTTTTCCGCTTCCCAAAATTGCATCTCCAATTGCAAACCCTAAAATAGTGCTCTTAAGCGGAATTAAAGAAATTAGAAATATGCCGGGAATTATAAATAATAAAGAAGCCCGACGATTAAAAGGGTTTCTGCTTTCTTTTTGTTTGATGAAATATTCCCCCGAACTTCTCCTTAATCTCATTCTTTTATAGGAATAATATAATATTCCCAAAAAGAAAATCGCGATGCTTGAAATAAGCAAATACTTGTATAATTTGTTTTCTGTAACGTCTTTCCTTTTTGCTCGTGATTCCTGCGAAATTGCATTCTTGCATCCATTAATTGATTCTTGAATTTTTAAAACAGTATTAATAAAATCTCCTCTTGCAAAAAATGCTCGCGCTTCATCCAAAAGTTCTTCCAATTCAATGCACTCTGGGTTTTCCTCTAAAAATTCCTGCGTGAAAATTAATTTCTCAAGGAGCGAGGAATTGCTTTCCTTCACAGTCAAATACATTTTGCTCCAGTCGTCGTATTTCGGACTTGCTACAGTTGCATTTATTGTCAATTCAAAAGTTCCATTCTCCTCGGTGTCTATATCCACTGTC
>JAGVXJ010000048.1:0-874 GCA_018303895.1 Candidatus Pacearchaeota archaeon | reverse complement strand
CTCGAAGTTCATTGTTCTTAACAATTACACTGGATAAACTAATCCCCGAAAGAGATTTTTTACCATTATTATACAGCGTTAATGGAAGAATGATTTTATCTTTCTGATATGCCGATACTGGTTCAGGCATTATTATTTTCAATGAAACAGGAATTGTAGCGCCACCCCCTCCTCCCCCACTGCTCGGAGTTGTTACAGTTGTTGTTGAAGGGGTTGTGAATTCAACTTCAAAAGCATTGCTTGATGAAGTGGTGGAAGAATCATTTGCTGTTATAGTTAATATTTCTGTCACAGCGATTAACGAAGATAAAGTCAATGTCCAATCTGAAGAAACGCTTGAAGTAATATAACTTGGGGAGGAATTGCTCGCCACAGTGAAATTAATTGTTTGATTGTAATTATCATCGCTGTTATCAATATCCGAAAAATACGAAGATAAATTAATTTCTATGTCCTGGTCATAATTTGTCTGCTTGTCCCCGATATAACCGCTGAAATTTACCGGAGCATTTGAATGGGAAATATTAATATCCCAAATAATTGTAGAGTTAATCTCTGTTTGATTTTCAAGATTAGAATTAGTGGCATACACAACCAAAGTCAAATTCAAATTTTCTCCATTTGTCTCATCGGTAAAGTTTGGGGTGAACGCCCATGTTAAGTTTGTTGCATTTCCATAATGAGTTATATTATATCTCAAACTATTATTTATATAAAGTTCATAAGTTAAATTATCCTGAACAGAGTGATTCACAGTAAATGTTAAATTGCTCGTTACATTTTCCTGCAAAGAAAAATCTTGAACAGAAGAGGGATAAGTTACATTCGGTGCGTCGTAAACATAAATCCAAAATGTTTGAGAACTTAAATCATT
>JAGVXJ010000047.1 GCA_018303895.1 Candidatus Pacearchaeota archaeon | reverse complement strand
AGTTAAAGAATATGTTTTGAATCAAGGAAGAAATATTACTCAACTAACTCTTCATGAATTTTGATACCCCACAGCTTGCTGTGGTTGGGAGTTTCATTTCTTTAAAAATACATTCAGGAAGATAAGTGTACTTGATTTCTTCTTCGGCAAAAAGATATTCATAATCTGAAATCTCCTCTGGAAACATACTTCTTAATTGTTTTAAAGTTTTCTGAACCTCTTTTTCTTCTTTTGTGCAAGTATATAAAAGCAGATTATATTTTCCGATTGTTTTTACTACCCACAAAATATTCTTATCTGTTTGAAGAAATAGATTTAATTTTTTTTCATTTGCAGGATTAAAATTTTTTATATTCAAAAGAATGATATGAATATTGTAACCTATTGAGTCATAATTTATAATTGGAAAAAAGGATAGATTCAAGGACTTTGTCAAATTATCAAGGCGATACCTGACTATATCTGCCGAAAGTTTTATTTTTGAAGCAATATCGACGAGAGAACAGGACGAATCTTTGCTTATAATCTTTAGAATCTGAAAATCTTTTTTTACTAAATTTTTTGAAAAATTTATTTTTTTATTTTCCTTTACATAAAATCCATCTGGGAAAAAACTTATCGGAAAAGTTTTTTCAAGGTAGTTTTTTGTTATAATAAGAAGTTCATAAGATTTTATTTGATTTTGTGAAATTTCAAAAATTTCTGAAAGTTTACTTTCTAAATCAAGGATATTTTTTGCAATGAAAGCAATTTCAAAATCAAATGAACCATTCAGTTTTATAACCGCCCTCGTAAACGAAAGCATTTTAAGTTTTTCTGAAAATATATTCTCAACTACAGGTTTTGGATTGTTTAATCTTACAAAAAGATGATAAACATTATAATTAAACTTTGAAATATCTACTGAAACCCCATAGCCAGTTATTAAACTGCCTTTTTCGTAACTTTTTATTCTATATGCAACCGCATCGCTAGATAATCCTACTTCCTTAGCTATTCTTCCATAAGAATTTCTCGCATTTTTACTAAGAAGATAAAGTATTTTCTTGTCTTTTAAGTCTAATTTCGCAGGAATTATTTCTTTTGTTTGCAAAACTTTCATATTAGGATAAAATATGATTATTATATAAATTTTACGGTTTTTACGCATTTTTTGATGAATTGTTTTTTATATTTTGGAAGAATAGTTATTATATGACAGACAAAAAAATATTAGTAGCTGGATGGTCTTTAACCAAAGCATGCAATCTTAACTGCGTTCATTGTTATAACGCTTCAGGAAAAAGAGACCCAAGAGAATTAAACTTGGAGCAATGTTTTAAGATAGTTGATAAATTAAAAGAATCTGGAATTGTGGCAGTAAATTTTGGTGGTGGTGAATGTGCACTAAGACCAGATTTTATCGATTTATGTAAATACATAAATAAAAAAGAAATAATCATTTCCTATACAACAAATGGAACAACATTTAATAAAATTGAAAATCATCTGAATTTATTTCATGATGTTGGGGTTAGTATTGATTTTGTGGATGCAGAAAAACATGACTGGTTCAGAGGAAAGAAAGGAACTTTTGAACAGGCAAAAAGAGCGTTGGGAGTTTTGGTTGATAAAAAAATAGGAAATGAAATGGTTACTTGCTTGACAAAACTTAATTGTTCCGAAGGTGAATTACAAAAATTATATTCTTTAACAAAAGAAATTGGGGCGGATTCGTGGAGACTTAATAGATTTAGGGCAAATGGTCGAGGAATTGATAATAAACAAGATTTAGCACTTTCAAAAGACGAGTTAAAAAAAGCATACACTTTTTTAAATAATTTTAGAGAAGAAAGAGGATTAACTCCTGAACCAATATTCCGCGCGGCTTTTGGGGGGAATTATTATCTCCCAGGAGATCCTTCAGGATTTACTGCTTTCAGAATTCAGCCCGACGGTGAAGTTTCTCCAAGTGTCTTTCTTAGCGAATCTGGGGGGAATATAAAAAATTGTTCTCTGGAAAAAATTATGGATTCAGATATTTTTAGAAAGATAAGAAATCGAAATCCCGAGGGAAAATGCAAAAGTTGTAACGCATATTATCATTGTCTCGGCGGTGATGCTGGTGCTTCTTATTTAGAGTATGGACATTTTAACGGACCAGACCCCCTATGTTGGTTAAATCCAAATTCCGAAAAACCCTTAGTTGAACAAAGACTTAATCATAATTGGAACGTACATGAATTATACCTTTGTACTCTTTATATTAAATTGTGGGAAAATAAAAATGGTCACAAATAAAAATCTCCCAAAACTTGATTTGAACATTACTAACCGATGCAATTTTAGATGTACTCACTGTGCCTTCGATTCAGGAATAATAAAAATGCCAGAATTTAGTCTGCAAAGTCTCGAGAAAATTTTAAGAGAAACAAAAGAGTTTGGTGGAAAAAGATTTGATATTACTGGTGGAGAGCCTTTAGTGAGAGAAGATGTCGGAGAGATTATTGACATTGGAAAAAAATTAGGTTACAAAATTGAATTAGTTACAAATGGTTCTCTGTTAACAAAAGAAAAACTGGAAAAATTTAGAAATCAAGGTTTAGATGGAATTGCAATAAGTCTCGATGGTTCGAATGCAGAAATTTATAATAAAATCCGTGGAAGAGATAAGGCAACTTTTGAAAAAGTTGTTTCAAACATATTGGAAACAAAAAAGCAAGGATTTTACACAAAAATTAATACAACAATTTTTTCATGCAATCTTGAAGATAGTTTGAATATCGTGGAGCTGGCATTGAAACTTGGAGTCGACGAACACGGACTATATTATTTTACTCCCGTCGGTAGGGGAATGCGAAGCAGTGAATTATCTGTTGAACCATTAAAGTGGCTGAATTTTATAAGAACAAAATTGAAGAAATACAAAAATTCCGAGATGAAGATTTCTTTAGAAATTCCAATTATCGAAAAAGAAAAAATGAAATGCAATTCTGGATGTATAGCAAATAATGAACAAAGTCATCTTCAAATTTTACCTGATGGAAATGTTTATCCATGTGCCATTCTAGCCTCTTACGGAAAACCAATTGCAAATTTTAATAAGTGTTCAATTAAAGATATTTGGAAAAACAAAAATTTATGGGAAAAATATTGGAATGAATTGAACTCTCTTTTTGAAAAATTAGGCAGTTATTGCGTGAATTTCAATTCTGCTTTTCAGATGAATAACTATCGCTGTGGAAAATACAGATTTGTTTGTCCTCTTAGAAAATATGAATTAGGAGAAATGGAATGAGCGGGAAACTTATTGTTTTTGAAGGAATGGACTGCACAGGCAAAACGACGACGGTAAAAAAATTGTTGAATCAATCAGGTCGTTTTGTTTATAACAAAGGAATCGGTTCTGAAGGTGCCATTGGAAGATTTTCAAGGAAATTTCCTTCGACGTTTATGTTTTTTCTTGAACTGATGTATTTTACTTTTACAAGAATAAAGCCTGAATTAAAAAAAGAAAAAATTATTTTACAAGACAGATATGATATTTCAATAACTTCTTATGTTCCAGTCGTTGAAAGATTGTACAACAAAGTAATTGTTCAAATCTTTAGGAGATTTGTTGTTAAACCAGCGGCAATTGTTTATTTTTATCTGCCATTAAATGAACATTTAAGAAGATTAAGACAGAAAAGTGCAAAGTATGAGCTCATTTTGGCTAATAATCCGAGGCTGATTCAGCTTAGAAAAAAGAAATATTCCGATTGGTACAAAAATTTTGACGGACAGAAAATCAAGATTGATACTCAAAAAAATAATCTTGAAGAAACAATTTGGAAAACAAGAAAGTTTATTGAGAAGATTTTGTAATTCTAATTTGATAAAACTTATAAGCTTATTTTTTCTTAATTAATTACGGGTGCTTAGGCCAACGGTAGACTGGCTGCCTCCAGTGAAATAAAAATTTGAGAGAGAGCAGCATATAGGGGTTCGACTCCCCTAGCGCCCATTTGGGAGTTGAACTTGTTTATACAACGTGTTCCGTTCAGTGAATAAAGAACGACGTTGTGTAGTCCGAAATCCAAAAGATTTGAGAGAATTATCATTCACAAACTTTTTCAGAAATTCCAAAAGATTTGAGAGACCGACTCCCCTAGCGCCCATTTTGGAATTAAATTCTCATCATCAACATTGTCTTTTTTTCAATTATCCATTTTAAAATTGCTGGAATCAGTCCAGTTAAGATAAAATTTTTGTATTCTAAAACCCCATAATTTTTTCCAAGACTTATAATCATTGGCCTTTCTTTTGATTGATATTTTTTAAGTGGGAGATTTTTTTCCAAAGCAAGAATGTTATTAACCACAATTTGTGCCTGCCTTTCGGCGTTTTGCGCTGTTTTTTCTTCAGGAATATTAGTTACATCACCCCCAGCAAAAATGTTTTTTTTATCTTTGACCTGCATAAATTCATTGACAATTATTCCTTTCTTATCGATTAAATTTTTATTTATAAACTGAAGATTAGGACTAATTCCGGTGCAAAAAAAAACTAGTCCATCTCCTTTTATCTTTTTAATTTTTTCATTTAATCTAATTTGAACTCCTTTTTCTTTTAAAAAATAAAATACTTTTTTACTTGTTTTTTCAGAATTTCTGGGAATTAATTTTTCTCTTGAATGAACTAAAGTAATATGTTTTGTTGGATATTTTGAGATTATTTCCCCGGCAAGTTCAACACCAACTAACCCACCACCAAGAATAATTATTTTTTGAGTGGACTTTATTTTTTTATAAGAATCTTCAAGAATTTTAAGCCGGTTTGGAAGAATCATATTTTTATTTTTTATTTGAGATTTGTATTCTGAACCAGATGTTATTACCAGATAATCAAATTTTATTTTTTTACTATCTATAATTATTTCAGTCTTATCTACTTTTTTAACTTTCCCTAGGACAATTTTTGTTTTTTTGAGAAAATTTTTGTAAGGTAGAGTTATTTTTTTAGCATAATTCAAATTAACGATTGTTCGCAAAATACCAGGGGTAAATTCAAAATGATCTTTTGAATCAACTAAAGTCACTTCAAATTTTTTTTCGAGTTGTTTTGCACAATATGACCCTGCAAAACCCCCCCCAAGAATTACAATTTTTTTCATATAAATA
>JAGVXJ010000046.1 GCA_018303895.1 Candidatus Pacearchaeota archaeon | reverse complement strand
CTCTTAAAACAAGCAATCAAGAAGTTTTAGGAATGTTAAATAAATGTCAATTTACTGAAATATCTAGAAATATTTTACTCAATAATCCAAACGGACTTACCTGTGATCAAATTTGTCTTAGTAAAAAATGTGTTTTTGGTTATCGAAAATCTATAACTGATTTAACCTATCTTGAAACTAATGGAAGAACAGGCATGGTTGATTGTGATATTGCAATAGGACCCGAAAATGTTTATTTTGCTTCTTGTCTTTGTTGCTCTCTTTAAAATTTCTTAACTTTTTCTTTTTTATTTTCCCTACGACAAAATGAACTTTCTTAAATTGCTACGAGAACTCCACAAAAATTTTTAATCTCAAACGAGTTTTACGCGATATCCACCGGAGGTGAGCATTTTTGCTAATAATCCATAAATGCAAGGGTGCGAATTATTTAGAGATATCGCACACCTGAACAGAAAAGGAGATGGTTCAAGGAAGAACCTTGGTTCTTCTTGTTTTTCTCTTTCTTTTTTTTATTTTTTCACGACGACAAAATGAACTTCTTAAATTTCATGAGAACCCCTGAGAAAAAATCTGAGAACAAAGATTTCAAAAAAACCAATAACTCCGAGTAAAAATTTCGTTTCACATTATTAATTTTTTCCCAAAATATTTTTTCGCCCGCGATTAGCAAGAAAAAATCTAAAACAAATGCGACGAAGTCGCGTAAATAAAATTTTCCATAAAAACATTTATATACCAACTATAGTTAATAACTAAATGGAAAAAACAACAATTCAAATCAGCCAAAACACGCTTGAAAGATTAAAAAATTTTAGAAAATTTGAAAGACAATCCTATGACGAATTAATTAATTCTATATTCGATGAAATCGAAGACGAAACATTAAATGAAGAAGAAATTGAAGACATAAAAATTGCTTTGGAAAATGTTAAAAGAGGAATGATAAAACCAATAGAACAAATTGCAAAAGAAATGGGAATTTCTTTAAACTAAAATGTATTCTATTCAAATTGAAAAAAACGCAGAAAATTTTTTGAAAAAATTGCAGAAAAAAGACGCGGAATTAATTTTAAAGAAAATTTATTCAATAAGAGACAACCCATTTAGATTTTTAAAAAGATTGCAAGGCGGAAAATTATGGAGATTAAGAATTGCAGATTATCGAGCAGTAGTCGAAGTGGTTATCTCTGCAAATAGGATAATTGTTTTGAGAATCGGGCACAGAAAAAATGTTTACGATTAAAATCCATTTTTCACGACGACAAAATGAACTTTCTTAAATTGTTACGAGAACCCCGCAAAAATTTCTGAGAACCAAGAGTAAAAATTTCCTTTCCCATTAATTATTTTTTCGCAGAAAAAATTTGCCAGAGGCAATTTTGGAGCAAAAACTAATTGCTACTTCGTAGCCAAATTTGGCGCGACAAAATCGCACAAATAAAATTTCTTCGCTTTGCGAAAATTATTTTCATTAATAATAATTCTGTTCCGCTGAAAATCTAACTAATTGTAACTTGCAATTAACTTTGCTCAATAGATTTTGATAAAATATTTTTTTATTTCTATGAGAAGATTTAAATATTCTGCTGATTTATTTTTTCTATGAACCTCAACGAAGAGTATTTTAAGAAAGTGATGACAAACATTATCCTTGCGTTACTTGCAGTTTTGTCTTTTTTTCTTCTCAAGCCAATTTTGCTTTCTATAATAATTGGGTGTATTCTTGCGTTTATGTTTAATCCTGTTCAAAAATGGATAAATAAATATGTCCCTTCAAAAAATCTTTCTGTTTCGATAATCTGCCTTTTACTCGTAGTCATAATAATCCTCCCATTCTGGTTTTTAACTCCTCTTTTTATTGAACAGTCAATTAGTCTTTATATTTCTGTTCAAGATTTAGATTTAGTTACCCCTTTAAAATCTTTTTTCCCGTCGCTGTTTGCTTCAGAAACTTTTTCTTCTCAGATAGGACAAATCCTTTCTTCATTTTTAACAAAGACCGCAAATTCAGTAACAAATATTTTTTCAAATCTTTTGCTCGACTTTCCAACATTATCTCTTCAATTTTTAGTTGTGTTATTTACTTTCTTTTTTGTTTTGAGAGACGAAGAAAATTTAATTTCTTATATTAGAAGTTTACTTCCTTTTTCAAAAAATATTGAAGACCAATTATTTGAATATTCGAAATCAATTACTTCGTCAGTTATTTACGGGCAAGTTGTCCTTGGACTTTTTGAAGGAATCATCGTCGGTATTGGGCTTTTTATTTTTGGAATTCCTAATGCACTTTTGCTTACACTCTTAGCATGTTTGACTGGAATTTTACCAATTATTGGAACAACAATTGTTTGGTTACCTGTTGTGATTTATTTAATTATCGCGGGACATGTCCCATCTGCATTTGGGTTAATTGGTTTTGGCATTGTTGCTTATATAATTGATAATGTAGTAAAACCTTTTATTGTTTCAAAAAGAAAAGTTCTGCCCAACATTTAGCAGTGAGATTTGCGGCAAAAGAAGCGATAATAAAAGCTATCGGGTGCTTAGATTTTAAGCTTCCTCCTTTTAAAAGTATCGAAATAATTAATGATAAAACTGGAGCTCCAAAAGTTTATATTCATGTTGAATACTTAAAGCACATTCAGGCAAAAATAAGCCTATCCCATTGTGAGGACAAAGCTATCGCTTTTGCAATAATAAAAAATGTTAAAAAATAAAGTTGCTCTTATTACTGGATCTAGTAGGGGAATTGGTAAAGCTATTGCTATAGAATTTGCTAAGAACGGAGCAACAGTTGTTGTGAATTATAATGAAAATGAGAAAGAAGCCGAAAAGACTATCATTGAGATAAAAAAATATTCTCCCAAATCATTCGCCATTAAAGCCGATGTTAGCAAAATAGAGGAGGTTAAAAATATATTTATACAAATAAAAGAAAAGTTTGGAAAAGTTGACATTTTAGTAAACAATGCGGGAGTAAGAAAAGATAATTTGATTATAAAGACTTCACAAGAAGAGTGGTCAGAAATCATTGACGTAAATCTTAAAGGAACGTTTAATTGCATTCAGGAAGCCACTAAACTAATGATCTTAAATGGTGGTAAAATCATTAATATTACTTCAGTTGTAGGAATAATTGGTAATCCTGGTCAAGCAGCATATACCGCTAGTAAAGCAGGAGTTATAGCTCTGACAAAAACAGCAGCTAAAGAATTGGCTGAATTAAAAATCACTGTTAATGCCATCGCTCCTGGACTGATTGAAACTGATATGGTTGCGGATTTAGCTAAAGAACAAAGGGATAGAATGATTAAAATGACTACACTAAAGAGGGCTGGAGAACCCGAGGAGGTAGCAAAGGTAGCGTTATTTTTAGCCAGTAATTCATCTAGTTATGTTAATGGCCAAGTTATTTGCGTTGATGGGGGATTAGTAATTTAATATTGGAGGCATTAAATATGGAACCAACATTATCAAAAAAATCATTGATGTTTAAAAAAACGATTTCACCAGTGAGGCAGATTATGAGCTATGCCAGCCCTTCTTATTTTAAGAAAATAGGATTAGACCCATCTAGTGTCATTTCTTTCTCAGGAGGATGGGTGAACCATAATGCTCCAGAACAGCTTCGCGAGGCTTATTTAGAAATTGTTCAGGATAATAAATTATTTCATGAATCGGGAGGCTATTCCCCAACATTAGGGATGTTAGAATGTAAAGAAGCTTTAGTTAAGTATGAAAAACATATTCATAACATTACCAAGCTACAACCCACTCAAATTGCAATAGGGGCAAACTCAACACAGCTTACCTATGACCTTCTAAAAGTACTTTTAGACCCAGGTGATAAGATATTACTCTTAGATCCTTCTTACTGTAATTTTCCTTCCCAATTAGTTAGTGCTTTAGATGTGGAAATCATCCGTTTTCCAGTAATTGATACTGATTCTTGGAAGTATATTGCTGAAGAAAGAATAGCTCTTTTTGTTGAAACAATTATAAAAGAAAAACCAAAAGTAATATTATTGGTTTCTCCAGACAATCCCACTTCCCAAGTGCTTTCTGATGCTTTTGTAGAAGCAGCATTAAAAGCCGCAAAAGAGATTGGTGGTTTTTTACTAATAGATTTTGCTTACAAAGATATAGTTTTCTTAGAAGAACTACCTAAATATTATTCATGGGAACCAAATGAAAACTACTTGTCAATCCATTCTAATTCCAAATGGATTAGAGGGTTGGGAAGAAGATTGGGATGGATTGAAGCACCGGAAAGCGTTATTGAAGCTTTAGAATCTATTCAATGTTCTTCAGTTCTTTGTCCGGATACATTACACCAAATGGCTTTGAGCAGATTCATAGAAAAATCCATTAAAGAAAATATACTCAAATCTTATATTAATGAAGTGAAAGACAAATACAAGAAAGCAGCGGAGTATACTATTAGCTCAATTAATAAGTATTTAAACTTACCTTACTTAATTCCGCAGGGTGGATTATATACTTGTATTAAAGTGGGATTTGACGGTGCTAAATTTGTAGAAAAAGTAATAGAAGAGAAGGGAGTTATATTTGTTCCCGGATGGGGTTTTGGAAGAACTATGACAGATGCAATACGTGTCTCTTATGGCCCTCTTGTTAATAATCTCAATCTTATTGATGAAGGGTTTTTAAGAACAAGCCAGGTTTTAAATAAAAAAGAGTCTTGATGATATGAAACCAAAGATATTTATTACTAGAAGAATACCGTTAGTAGCTAAAGAATTATTATCCCCTTACTTTGATGTTGAAATGAACTCGGAAAATAGTCCACTATCCAGAGATAAATTAAAAGAAATAGTAAGAGATTATGAGGGTATTTTGTCTACAGTTACTGAACGGTTTGATGAAGATACTTTAAATAATGCACAAAAGCTAAAAGTGATTTCTAATTATGCTGTAGGGCTTGATAACATTAATCTTAAACTAGCTGCAGAGAAAGGTATTGCTATATATAACACTCCTGATGTAGTTACTTATAGCACAGCGGATATGACTTTATCTTTGCTTTTATCATTAATCAGAAAAATAGATTTAGCACAAAGGTTTGTTCATGAAAATAAGTGGAAGTGTTGGGATCCAGAGTTGTTTTTGGGTATCGTAGTATTCTGGCCAGGCGTGAAGAACAT
>JAGVXJ010000036.1 GCA_018303895.1 Candidatus Pacearchaeota archaeon | reverse complement strand
AAACTGATATAAGCCGCAACAAAAGTCAAAAGAAAGATTAATGAAAGTTTTAAGAAGTTTCCGCGCATTTAGGCCACCAGTTCTTCCTCATCTCCGATTATCATTATTCTGCTCCCGGATAGGATTCCTGTTAAAAAAGGATCTCTTCTTTTTTTCCAGGCATAAGCGATATGCACTCTCTTCTAGTGAGAAATGATCGCTTCCAAAGCGCATTGCAATCCTTTATTTTGAATAAGGTAACCTGCCTTGCAATAACCATCTCCGTCAACATCAGCTAAATCAAAACCACTGCAGCTATTGTCTACTCCATCATAAGGGATTTCATGCGCATCAGGATTTATCTCTGCATTGTTATCATTGCAATCCTCGTCTGTAAAAAATCCGTCTGCGTCACGGTCCTCTCCTGAGATAAGCCAAAAAATAGAATTCTGAAATAATTTTTCAGAGTCAGCAGTCCAGAATTCAGGATAGATCGCGCCGAAAAAAACCTGCCTTGAGTTTGCTACTTCACCATTTTTCAAAAGCGCGCCAACTTCTGTTTTCGCAACAACAGCTTCATAAGAAGAATATTCTGTTGATACAACAATATTAACTCCTGTTGCTTTCTTGGATTTTGACAGGTAAGCCAGCTGTAATGTTAACCCTCCATCATTCGCTGTAGTATAAACATCAAAAGTTAAAGGAATATCTTCTGTAATTTTTATTGAAGAATCGACAACACCTGCCCTCAGAATATTTGTGCTTCCAAGTTTGGATAATCCTCCGTCGCTGACCCAATTCCATTCATCAAGATAATAAGTGTTCATAATTAATGTCTTAACGTGATTGACAGGAATGTTGTCAATATAGGAATCAAATCTTTCATCAGGCACAAAGACCAATCTGTATTTTGAAAAGTCTGTTGTTGGAATTTCTGAATCATCAACATAGCCAATTGTAAGACCCATATCCCCTATTGCATTTATAATTGCAGGGTCTTTTGAATTCTGGTCTTTGATTAAGTAAGCAACATCAAAATCAACAGGGGCGGTTTCCAAAACATTAACATAAACTGATGTGTCTCCTTTTGTAACTGAAGGTGTTGTTTCATTTCCGAATTTGTACAAACCTGAAAAAGTGTAGGTCTTTTCTGTTCCAGGCGCTTTTATTATGTATGTGTAAGTTGGATCTGATGCATTTTCAGAAACAGTCCATCTTAAAACATTTGAAGCAACGATTGTAGCGCCTCCTGAATCCATTAATGTCCATCCAAAAGGAATGTATTCATCAATTGTATAAGAATTTTCTCCGTTCAGAATAGAAACCTCCAAAGTCACGTCGACAAATTCCCCGTTGAGAACAATGTCAGCAGATAGAGTTCTCGTAACATCTGAACCTTCAAGCGCAAGCACACTGAAACTTGCAAGTATCAAAACTATTATGCTTATTACACTTAATGAAATTGATTTGTTCATGATTTCTTTTTTCCATTTAACTTACCACCTTTTTTTGAATCTCTTTTTTTATTTTTCATTATAGCCATCAAGACAATGAGTATAATCAGCAAAAGAGTTGTGCTTAACGCTAAAAATAATTGTCCTTTTGAGAAGGAATTTTTATTATCTTCGATAACTTCACCAGTTATTGAATCAATTAATTCTTCATCTTCTTCTTCTAAATTTTCCTCATCCTCTTCGGATTCTTCATAACCCTGATCTTTTTTTGCGATAACTGTAATTGTAGAAGACAATGCCACTCCTGCCCCTTTTCCATCAATTGGGGAGAAAAACACATTAATCCTTCCTTCATAAGTTCCTTCTTTTTTTACCTTGACGATGAATTGGGCTTTTTTTTCATCTCCGGGTTGCAAAATAAATTCAGTATCAATAACTTCTAAAAATTCTTTTCCTTCTTCATCTGCTTCAAGGGTGATTTTGATTTCTTCATCATTTACATTTTTTACTAAGATTGATTTTTCAATTGTTGTTGAAAACCAACCATTCACTTCAGGATAAAGAACCATTCTTGCGTTTCCGATTGAGCCTGTTATTGCTGAAACAGAATTAAGTGATAAAATAATTATTGCAAATGCAACAAAGACAAACGAACTCTTTTGAAAATTTTTCATAGAAACTATGAAGTGACACCATTTATAAGGATTTTGTCTTCGGAGGATATAGTTTTTGTAGTTACTTTATTTTGATGAAAGTTAGTTAAGAACAACAGGAATACCAATTAAATTATCTGCTTTATCAAAAACATTCAACTGGAAACTTTCATAGTAATTCTGATATCTAAACTTTTTTTCACAGATTCCGTCTTTTAATCTTGAACATAATCTTTTTTCTTTTTCATAAAGCTTTCCGTTTCTTTCATATTCATAGCTTAAAGTTACTTCATCAAGATTTTCTTCGATTATGCTTATGTTAAAGTAAATATATCTTGAATCATTTGAATAAAAATCCTCAGGATTATTTATTGAAGGAGGTGTTGTGTCTGCGGTAATCTGTGTTGGCCTTGAAACACCTTTGTTCCCGACGATATCTTCTAATTCAAAATAGTATTCAATTTCTTCTCCGTCATAAGAAGTTAAATCAATATCAAAAAAGCATTCATAATAATTTTTATTTAAGACGCAGTTTGATAAATTCATTGGAAGTGTGTCGGTTGAGTTTAAGATTAAATTTAATTCCTTTGGATTGTCTTCATTGAATTTTATGTAGAAATCCTCTCCGTTGCTGACTGCCCTATTTCTGGGTTCTGTTCTTGAAATTCTCGGGACTTTTGAATCAATCAAAAAAGACACGTTCTTTTCTGCGACATTTCCAAATTCATCAGTTGCCCTGATTGTCAAATTATGAACCCCGTCTGAAAAAGATTTTTCTCTGCTGTAAGAATCGCAATTTCTGCATAATCTTTTCCATCTTGGATTTTTGTCTGAATAATCAATATATTCTAATTCATCTGCTTCTTGGTTTGTTGTCAAATCAAAAAGAATTCTTCTGCTATCGAATAAAGATTCAGCAGGAGAATAAACCAATAAATTAAATTCTGGCTGTTCTGAAATAACAAAAGACCATGTTAACTCTGCATCTCTTCCTGAATTATCTTTTGCAAAAATCGTGACATTGTTTTTTCCTAATGGCAAATCAATTAAAGGGGTATAAGTAACTGTTGCATCAAGAGAACCTGCAGGACTAATATCTGCTTCTGAAGTAACATCAATTTCATTTACTTCAATAATAATACTTAATAAATCAATTCCAGAGTTGGACTGGTAAACCTCGTCGACATAAACGCTTATTTCTGGTTTTGAATTATAGATTATGCTGTCTTCTTCAGGAACCAAATTTTTAAATTCAGGATTAGAAAAATCTGCTTTTATTAATTCAGTATTTTTTGTTTCATTTTTTCCGCATAAGAATTCGCTCCAGTAATTCAAATCAACTATTCCTCCAGTTACATTCTGATTATTTGGAGCATCCTCAAATCCAAATGGACCTGAATAAATTAAGATCTCACCTGTTGAATCCCACTCATAAAAGATTTTTATTGCATCAGAATTTTCTAATGTAAAAGTTGGACTTGTAACATACCATCCATTTAATCCGTCGGGAGTTGATGGATTTATTGTTAAGGTTGTTGAGGGGTTTATGTAAAAATCCATTTCTCCATTGCTATAGATTTTTCCAGTTGAATCATTCGCATAAACATTCCAAAAAAGATTTTGACTTCCGATTAATTCAGAAGAGGGAATTATTATTTGATATTCATTATCTGATAAATGCGTCGCTGTTTGATTTTTATTTATTCCATTTATTGTATAAGAAAACCAAACATAATCTAAATCAGTCCCAGAAACATTTGCAGTTAGGGTTATATTTTCTGTTTCAATTACACAAGTTGGATTTATTTTATCTTGGATGCAAATTCCAAGCCAAGGTGTGAAGTCTACATTATCGCTTACAGAATCTCCCTCACCAGCAGGATTACTTGAATGAGTTGGACCTGTGCAATCGCCCCAGTAATTGTAGGTTGCATCTAAGAGATTTTCATCATCGTTTTGCAGACCAAAATTATTTTCAGAGATAGTATTATAATGAATATCAACTCCGTCTGCAGAAGAAAGAATAAGTATCCCCTCATTATTCTCTTTAATTACATTATTATTTATAATAATATTACTAAGTTCTTGTTCATCACTACCAGTATCTTCCCCTATATATAGGGTTGGGAAAGAGGGGTTATCAAATC
The DNA here is from genome assembly GCA_018303895.1 of Candidatus Pacearchaeota archaeon. Lineage (GTDB taxonomy): Archaea > Nanobdellota > Nanobdellia > Pacearchaeales > GW2011-AR1 > CABMGN01. The sequence continues at coordinate 948 of JAGVXJ010000036.1, read as the reverse complement.
CCTTAATAATATTTCCTAAAACTTGCACATTATTCTGAGGTCTTGGAGCCCCTCCATATCCTTCGGGGTCCCAGCCTATTGGAGAACTTTCTCCACTATCTGAAACAGCAATCCCAATTAAACCCCCAGTTATAGTTTCAAGAACATTATCTTGAATTAATGTATTTGAACGTTCTGTTGTAATTCCAATCCTTATCTTCCCTGAAAAGAGATTATCATTTATATTTACAATTCCAGAACCACTGTCTCTATTCATGTAAATTCCATAATAACCATAATCACTACTTCCTCCATTATCTGTAAATATATTGTTGTATATTTTTAATCCAGAGATATCATGTTCTTTCCATCCATCATGAGGATAACCTACAAATTGGCTCCTATATGTTTGTATTGCTGCCACCTTATTTGGAGTTGTTCCATAATCAGTGAGAAATTTATTATCATAAATTTCAATATTTTTACCACTTAAGACTAAACCACCTGACCCCACACCATCTAAAACTGGGCTTTCAATTGTAAAACCATGTATCTTTATTCCATCTACTAAATGGATATTTATATTTGCTGGTCCTAATACAGGTCCTGTCGCCACACCTTTTATTGTGGTAACATCCCTACCAGCACCAACAAGTTCTATATTTTCTTTTCCTGTGCCTTCAGTTATTACCAAATCCTCGTTATAAAATCCTGCTGAAACTTCAATAACATCTCCGTCGCTGGCAGAATTAATTGCGTCTTGAATTGTTGCATGATCTCCGGGAACATTTATCGTCGCTCCGAGGACAAAAGGCAATAAGAACAAAATACTAAAAACCAAAACCAGCCCCTTATTTATCATTTTAATTTGAGTATCCCATTTTATTTAAACTTATCGTTGCTAAATTGCTTCCCCCCAGAAGTAAATGTGACCAGTATCAAAGTCACCGTTGCATGGTTCTGGCAAAT
>JAGVXJ010000035.1 GCA_018303895.1 Candidatus Pacearchaeota archaeon | reverse complement strand
TTAATGAATGAAAATAAAATCTAAAAGTTAATTAATAATATGTTATTTTCTTAATGCAAATGGAGTTATATTCAGTTATGAACCTGAGATGAACATCGAAAATGAGCTATTTAGACCAGATTTTGTCATTGAAGACAAAAAAGGCAATACAGTGATTTTAGAACACAATGGAATGGAAGATGAAACATCAAAAGAAAGATATGACAAGAAAAAGAAAATTTATGAAAAGTTCTGTAAAGAAAATAAAGAGTATTATTGTATATTCACTGATGAAGACTACATCTATGATTTAAAAGACAAACTTGGAAAGGAATTTAATAAAACTCCCTTAGCCAAACCATTGTGGAAATAAAAACAATTCAAACAAAAAAATAAATCAAAAATTATTTCCCACTTAACACTCTCAAAATATCTTCAGCAAACTTTCTTGTATTTTCAATATTTCCCTCAACATCACTGAAGGGTACTTGAAAATTATTTTTTCTTTTCAAGAAAGGAGAACCAAAATCTGAAGCACCGCCGTTTTTTAACTGCTTATCAGCCAAATCTCTCAACCCAGCAATTTCTTCGATAGCCCGTTCTTTCGGTACACTATTAAGTATTTTAATCATATCGGCAGGATTCATCTCAGAATAATCATTAATCAATCCACCATCTCTTGGTTTGTATATTCCACACTCAGCTTTTTCATCCAAATAAACCGGAATTCCATGAATTTGATATTCCATTATTTAATTTGTTCAGACAGATTGTTTATAAATATTTAGTCTATTCTCTCACTTTTTTCAATAGAATCAAAATGTTCATCTATGATCCGATACATTCTGTCAACAGACAAAGCTTCCAAACCGCCTTCCCCAAAGTCAATGACCTCACTTAATCCAGCCAAATCACTTTTTATGTCATAAGCTACTTCTCGGTGATATGCCTTAGAAAGAATAGGAAGAATATTTCTTACTAGTCTAGAAATTCCCATCCCATTTGAAGGAAGCCTTGTAACAATCTCGCTTTTTTCACCATTAGGCAAAGTCAAGTAAAATGAATAGGCCATCGGGCCATTTCTTTTAAGCCCACTCACAACAAGCGGTCTTTCCGTATCTAAAACCATCAATATTCAAGCATCCCCAAATATATAAAACTTGTGAAAAAAACAAATATCCTCTTTACCACAATTATTTTTATAAAACCAGTTTTGATGATAAACTTATGCTACTTCGCACAAAAAAACTCGAAAACGGAAAACTAAACCGAATTTCAGGTTCGGGCGAAATTAAAGAAATTACAATAAAAGAAGATTTGTTTGAACCAGAAAAAGCGAAAATTGAATTATGTTTCATGGGTGAAAAATTCTCGGGAATCATCGAATTAACAAAAGAAGAAGTGGAGAATATTTCTAATGAATTCACAAAGAAGCTGAAGAAAGCACCATCAGCGAAAGTTATGAAGTTTAGAAAATAGTTAATAGTAGCCAGAAAAGCCTCGGTTAAATTTTGATGAAGTTTTTCTATCAATTAAATATCCAATTCCAGCACCAGTACCACCACCAAGAAGAATACTCAAAAATAAAACAGACCATCTAAATCTATCTACTTCAAAGCCTTCTTTGAAATTTTTTTGATACATTTCTTTAGCAGTTTTCATAATTTCTTTTCTTAACTTTTTAGGTTTCCCTTCTTTATTATCTAAAGTTGCCCCAATATATTCATCGATTAACTTGTCAAGTTTGGGGGCAGTGGATTTTATGTATTCTATTCCCCCAATAATTTCATCAGTTAATTTTGAAAAATTTCTTCCGTTGCTTAATGCTTTTTCTGCAGTGTCATACTCTTTTGGACTTTCAAAACATCCACAACAAGTTACAAAAGATTCATCATGAGCTGTTTCTTTGTCTCTTCTCCAATTATCTGAGTCTGAATGAAGATTTTTCCATAAAGACATAATTTCATCTTTGTTAGAATTATAAGTTGAACCAAAGTTCCAAGTATTTGCAATTTTCAATAATTTAGCTTTGTCTGAAAAAGTAACTTCTTTGTCTTCTCTGCTAGTCTCAGAAGCATATTCTCCTTCAGCATTTGTTTGTTTAACAATTCTTAATTCTTCAGGGAAATGTAAGTCCTTGTTTTCAATCAAAACTAAATCCAATAATTTTGAAGATTTTTCTCCGTCTTCTTTATGATATGTGAAATAATGTGTTGTATAATCACAAACAGTATGACATTCTTCATGAGTTGTACAATTTTGATTTCCTTCTGAATCTGTGCTACAACTTTCAACTTCATGACATTCTTGATGTGTTGTATCGACAGAAGAATGGCTCCAACTTGCATCAAAAGATGAATTAACTCCATTCATTTTTCCATTAACTTTTACAAACTGGCCCAATTTGTTAAAAGCATTAGTTGCTCTTTCTTGGATAACTCCAAAAAAAGATTTTAAATTATAATGGTGCGTTTTGAATGTGGGATCCACATGATATTCTAATTCTTTAGCAAAAGCGTTATCAAAGTCAAAATTGAATTTTTTATTTGTTAGATTCCACGCTTCGAAAACTTTCATGCAGATATCATTAGTGCTTGCATAAAAATGAGTTATTGCACCAACACCTTGTGTCGGATTTTCCTTTTCAGCTTCTTTTTCAAGTTGAGTGATTTCTGAAAATCCGAGAGGAATTTTATTGTTTCTTGCAGATTCATAATGCCCAGAAACTACCCCCCCGCAAAACCACCAATTACTAATCCAACTAGAATTTCAAGAGATGTTCTTCTGAATACCCTTTGCATATTTCTTACTAAGGAATTATTCTTTATTTTTTCATACATGCTTTCAAAAGTTTTCATGTTGTCACTTAAGGATGAATATTTATAAATCTTTCTTTTAAAATTTTCAAACCAAAACTAACAGCTCAAATATCCACAAAATTAATAAACCAGATTAATTAGTCTAAATTATGAATTTAATTATCTCCGGATTATGCGACGCTTGTGAATATGTTCCGAAAGACAGAACTTATGCAATAAGACTTGAATCCCCAAAATATCCATTTGATGGTGAATCATATAACCTTACCAAATCAGGATTATGGGTTGTAGTTCACACTTATTCCTTCGACGACAGAAATCCTTCCTTTGGAGAGGGAAAACTTTTCAAAAGAGATATAGCCCAAAAGATAATTTCTGATTTTGAAGAAAAATTTTTGGAAACAGATTCTTTATTAGTTCATTGTACCTTGGGAAGAAACAGAAGCCCCGCAGTAGGAATTGCGTTAAACAATCTATTTAATTTAGGAAACAATTCTGAAGATTTAATGGAAGAATTTCCTGATTTCAACAAATACGTTTATGGTACTTTAATGAGTGTTGGAAGAAAAAAATAATCAAGATTTCCATTCCGCCATCTTCCCAACATTTATCTCTATCTCATCAGCTTTTCTCAATCCGGCAATTTGTTTTCTATTTAATATGGGAAAATGTTTAATCTTCGCAAGATGTTCAGGAATAAACCAAACTTCTTCGAATGTATTCATCCATCCAAGATAATCAAAAATTTTAAGATTTACGGGAACAGAATAACTCCTTAAAGTTTTAATCCCCTCGTCGGTAAAATACTCGTGAAAAAAGCTCATAACAAGTTCTCGAATTGAACTATAAACTGGTTCGCGATATCTTAAAACCGCGTGATTAGTTTTGCTTATTGCTCCAAACATTCCATGTTGTTTGAAAACCGCAAGAACATGATCAAAATCTTTCGCTGAAGAAGTCAAATCAACCAAAACCGGCTCACGCCCGTAAAATCTTAGAACCATCGCTGCGAGGACAGCACCCTCAACACAATGACATCTCTTTTCCTGCAAAACTCTTCTTGGAGAAAAACAGGTATCTCCTTCTTCTTCAAAATTTATTTTCAATGAGTTCAAAAATCCCTGAATCTTCGACGGAGAATTAAGTTTTTTGAAAAGCCCAATCTCTTTTTTGCTTAAATCAAACACCCCATTATTTTCCATAATAAATTCAGGAAAAAGAATTATAAAAAAGTTATGGTATAGTTAATGACACAAATGTTTCCTCATTTTGACGTCGACTACTTAGTGAAAAAATTTACGTCTTTCACTATATTTACTTAATCATCTTATTTATCTTTTCAAAAATATTCGGTTGAAGATAATGATGCACAGTTACATTATAACTATCAACCCATTTGTCGTCTTTCTTTGAAAATCTTTTATGCCCAAGCTTTTCAGCAATAGAAGTAAACAAATCTTTCACTTCTTTTTTATTTGTTTTCTTATGTGTTTTCAAAAATTCTTTTGCCCTTGAAGTCGCGTAATAAGAGCGAACAATATGGGGATAAAATTTTTTTCCAGAATATCTTTCAAAAGCAGTCATAAATTCAGTATCTTTCAACGGAACACCATTGTTTGCAAAAACAAAATCCGAAGCTTTCAGATTTTTCATAATTTTTTTTAGTCTATCAACATACTCTTTAGGAAATAATTCACTTATACTCATAGGCACTCCGCTTTTCGCAGTAAAATTAAAATTAACTTTTTTCCCGTCGATATTTATATCTTTTTTCTCAAGAGTTGTCAAACCCTTATGCCCATCAGCTTTAAAATAAGTTTCATTCCCAACCCTCATATAAGTTTTTAATAGAGTATACATCGGGATAGCAAAATTATCTTTTTTATTTTTCAGAGCTTCAGTCACATTTTGGTATAATTTTCCGTATAACTTTTCAAACTCATTAACTTTTTTGTATTTATTCTTCACAAAGTTTTGCCTTTTTTTCATTGAATATAAATAAGCATATTTTCCGTTGGGATTTTGGTAAATAACATCCCAGTGGTCATGCGAACTCTCATCGTGAAAAGTCAGATTTTTTGCAAAAATAGAATATGCCATGTCCAAAATTTCACCATTCGGAAGAACATTTATTCTTGCCCCCTGAATTTTTCCCTCAGGGGAAATTTGTCCTTTCAAAAAGTCAGGATTCTTTTGGTCAATCAAAACTTCAAAATTATTATTCGCTTTGAAAAGTTCAATCGTCCTGATAATTTCCGGAAGCTCTTTGTCTGAAATTTCCCAAGAATTATTTCTTCGCTCATAAACTTTCAAATCCTTACCGACGCGAATTGTCCTTGAAAGAATTTCTTTCTCCTCTTTTTTTTTAACAGACATAATCAGTTCAGTTTTCAAGACTATTTAAATTTTAAATAAAAAAAA
>JAGVXJ010000034.1 GCA_018303895.1 Candidatus Pacearchaeota archaeon | reverse complement strand
TAATTCAGCTCTTAAATATCTGATTTCATTAATTGCCATTTTTTCTCTCCCCAAAACAATTTTCAAACATTCTCGCCATCTCGTGAAACTCGGATTTGAACAAGTCATACGGAATTCTTTTTCCAATTAAATAAGAAATAATTTTTTTCGGAAAAACTGAATAGTCTAGATTATTTCTTTTTATCATTCCAAGCATTTCTATTTCTTCGACTAATTCTACAACTCTTCCTGACTTTGGCGGATTTCCCCAAAAACTCATTCCTTCAAAATATTTCGGAAATCTTTTTTTGAACTGAAAAAAAGCCGTGTGAATTTCCCGCCCATCTAAAAATCTTTCATCTCGGAGATTCGCCATCATTCCAAGTGTAGCTTCCAATTCATATATCTCGACGTCTTCCTTTCTTATCATCGTAAACTCGTTATAGAACAATTTAATAAATCTTTGTATTTCAAATTAAACCTTAATTTAGTAGATAATCTGGTTCAAATCTTCAGAGGTGAGATTTCTCATTTTTTCAAACATTTCTTGGGTTTTTTCAATTTCTCTTTCTATTTTTTCCCAGTCAATTTTGCTCGGTTTCCTTTTCATGAAACGGATTAACTCTCCAGAAAATTTTCTTATGTTCCTCTGGTGGATTTCTCCAGAAAATTCTGTTTTTTCAATAAGTGTTTTTGCTTTGTCTTGGTCAACTCTGTATCCTCGTCCTGAAGCAATTAAAATTTTTTCATTATATGCTCTTTTTATTACTTCTTCAAACTGATTAGGATTAAAATTATAAATCGGACTCTGACTAACATATTTCCAAAATTCAAAATTTTTATGTTCTCTTAACTTTTCTCCACATGTTCCAATAAACGCAAAAAAATTTTGTCCAATGAAACCCTCAATCAATTTTGAAGTATCGGAAATTCTGGGAATATAAGTCAAAACACTCAAAAATAAATTATATGATTTATCGTCCATGAAAAATAGATAGTTTCTAAATTAATAAATATTCCTATGCTTCAAATCCAATCTCGTTTCTAAACTCTTTTCCATCAATTTTTGCAACCCTTAAAATTTTTCCTTTCCTTAATGCACCTTCTCGAACTTTGGCGAAATCTTTTTCATTTTTCAAAGAAACTGGGACGATAATATCCTCAACAAAAAAAGTATGATTGACACTTGCTTCTTTGAAATCTTTTACTTCAAAAATAAAACTTTCTCCAATCTTGGAATCAGTCGTAACAATTTTACAGAAATCTTGTTTCTTTTCTTCTTCACCTTCTTTTGCTCCACCTTTAGGTTTTCCAGTTTTTGGCATTTTCGGTTTTATCTTCAAGGTAGTTTCTCCGTCAGGAGTTGAAAAACTCAAAGCAAAAAATACTTTGGGAAATTTGTTTATCAAACCTAAAATTTCATCACCACTCATTTGTCCATTAATTTCGTATTTTTTTATTCCTTGAAATTGGCTCTTGCCTGAATAAACTAATCCTTCTTTATCCAAATCTGAAGTCGTCACAATTATTCCTGTGACTTCAACTTTATTCTTTCCAACCTTTCCAGCAACTAATTTAACCAAGTCGTTTCCAAATTCAGCCGAAGTGCTAATAGCATATTTGTTTCCGGTTTTTTTTGCAGAAATTCCTGCTTTGTCCCTAAATTCTCCCCGAGAAAATTTTTGAAATTGAAAGTGAACGTCCACATCAATTTTCTTTTCAACAATCTTTTTTATGAAGTTCATTCTAATAAAACATTTTTCTGCCTTATAAACTTTTTTGAGCTTCTTTCGACGATTAAACAAACCTTTATAAATTTAAACTTCCTTCCAAAATAATTAAGAGGTAAATATGGAACAAGAATTTTACAAGAAATTTATGACTTTTAGTATATTCGTAATCCTGGCAATTTTGACTTTTTTTCTCATTCGTCCTATTTTAATGGCTATTGTTGCCGGTGTGCTTTTGGCGTTTTTATTTAATCCAGTTTACAATTTCTTTTTTAAGTTTTCCAAATCAAAGAATATATCTGCTGCTCTTGTCTGTGTTATCCTCCTTTTGTTAATCCTAATTCCACTCTGGCTATTTGTTCCCAAGATGCTCGACCAAACATTTAATATTTATTTAGCCGCACAAAAAATTGACTTCGCTCAAATACTTCAACAGATTCTTCCGAACATTTTTAGTTCTCCCGAATTTGCCTCTCAAATAAGTTCAGTAACTTCAAGTTTTATTAGCAAGACAGTAAACTCAATTCTTAATGGATTTTCAGATATAATTTTAAATTTAGCGACGGTAATGCTACAAATTTTGGTTGTTGCTTTCACTTTCTTTTTTGTTTTAAGGGACAAAGAGGACATTACTGAATACATAAAAAGTCTTCTTCCTTTTCCAAAAGAAATAGAGAAAAAACTTTTTGAATCATCCAGAGAAATAACTTTTTCAGTTATTTATGGTCATTTTGCCGTCGGAATCCTGCAAGGTTTAATCGTTGGACTTGGTCTGCTTATATTTGGGGTTCCTAATGCTCTTTTCTTAACTACTCTTGCTTGTTTAGCTGCAATCATTCCCGTTCTTGGTACACCAATCATTTGGATTCCAGTAGCAATTTATCTTTTCATTTCAGGCAACGTCGCTGGAATGTGGGGTATGCTCGGATTCGGGTTATTCTCTTCAACGATAGATAATTTCTTGAGACCTTGGATTATCTCAAAAAGAGCAAAGCTGAATACTCTTTTAGCGACGATAGGTATGGTGGGGGGATTGTTTGTTTTCGGTTTCATGGGACTTTTACTCGGGCCTTTAATTCTTGCTTATCTCGTTATAGTTATAGATCTTTTCCGGGATAAAAGAGCATTCAATGTTTTAGTTCAACCAGCTGAAAACAAATAAAATGAAACTTAAAATAAAATTTCTGAAATGGTCTGCTGGGCTTCCCGTTGCGATGCTCAATGAATCTACTGCCAAAAAAATTGGGGTTTATCCAAAAGATCATGTTTCAATAAAAACTTTTTCAAGTTCTCCGAGAAAAACCTCAACGGTGATTGATGTTTCAAATGATTTTGTAAGAAATAATGAAATTGCCGTTTCATTGGAATTAAAAGAAATTTTGGGAATATCTTCTGGAGACTATGTTTTTGTTACTTTAACACCACCACCAAAAAGTTTGGATATAATCAAGAAAAAACTTATTGGTGGAAAACTTTCTCAGGAAGAAATTCAAAACATAATTTCAGACGTTGTTTCAAATACTCTTTCTGAAGCAGAAATCGCGATGTTTGTTTCAGCGATGTATTCTAAAGGGATGGATATTGACGAAACAGTTTATTTAATCAAAGCAATGCTAAAGACTGGAAACAAAATTAGTTTTAATAAAAAAATCGTTGCAGATAAACACAGCATCGGCGGAATTCCTGGAAACAGAACAACACCCATTGTTGTTTCGATTTGTGCTTCTGTGGGATTAACAATTCCAAAAAGTTCTTCTAAGGCTATAACCAGCGAAGCTGGAACTTCAGACGTCATCGAAACAATTGCTCCTGTTGAATTTTCTCCAGAAGAAGTTAAAAAAATTGTTGCAAAAACTGGTGCCTGTTTGGTTTGGGGCGGAGCGTTAGAAATGCTTACTGCTGACACAAAAATTATTCAGATAGAAAAAACTTTGAAACTCGATCCAGAAGCTCAACTTCTCGCATCGATAATGTCAAAAAAACTCGCAATGGGGAGCAACCATATTTTGATAGATATTCCTTTCGGCGATGGTGCAAAAGTTTCTCACAGTAAAGCAATGGAATTAAAAAATAAATTTGAGCTAATTGGAAAAAAATTTAATAAAAAAGTAAAATGTGTTTTGACTGACGGGACTCAGCCAATCGGCAATGGTATTGGTCCAGTGTTGGGAATGAAAGATATTCTAAAAGTTTTACGCCAAGATTGTGATAGACCTTTTGATTTAGAAAAAAAAGCATTGTTTTTATCTGGAGAATTACTTGAGCTTACAGGGAAAGCAAAAAAAGGAAACGGGGAAAATCTTGCGCGCGAAATCTTAAGTTCAGGAAAAGCTCTTGAGAAATTTGCTCAAATCATTGAAGCACAAGGTGGAAAAATAAAAGATTTTCCCGAAGCTGATTTCCAAAAAGATATTTTTGCACATAAAGATATCAAGATAAAAAAAATTCATAACAAAAGATTAATTTTTCTTTCAAGAATTCTCGGTTGTCCGACGGATAAATTTGCCGGAATTTATTTATACAATCATGTAAATGAGCATGTTAAGAATGGCCAAAAAATCGTAACTCTTTACTCAAGTTCAGAATCTAGGCTGAAAGAAGCGATTGAATACTATGATAATGAGAAAATCATTATATCTGATTGAAAATAACTAAATTTTTAAACTAACACTTTCTCTGAAATATATGGAAAAGTCAGCTAATCAAAGTCTTGTCGACTATTTTAAGAAGAATTTTAATAAAGGATACAGCGAAGATTCATTGAAATTTTCTTTAATCAGACAGCAAGGTTATTCACGTGCACTTGTTGAAAAAGCACTGGAACAGGCTAAGAAAGAGATTGCGATGGAATCTCCAAGGAGATTAGTCTCTGAAGAAAAGCCCGAGATAACTATTACTGAAGAAGTCGAAGAGCAACCAAAAAAAGGATTCTTCAAAAGATTATTCGGTTTGGATTAATTTAATCTAGTAAATAGAAATCTTTAAAACTATTCTTTTAATTCTTAATTTGTAAAATCATTTGAATTTACTTCAAGCCTCCGTGGCACAATGGTACTGCACCTGCCTTGAGAGCAGGGCCTTATAGGCACCCAGGTTCGACTCCTGGCGGGGGCGTTCGGAATATTGCACTGCAATATTTCTTCCGTTAGGAATTCTTAACAAAATTTAAACATTATTTTAATTAGGTTCTGACGAAGCGTTCATATTCTTCACCCGAATTTTCTTTTGTAAAAATATCCCCCTGTTTTTCCAATCGTAAAAACCAATCCTCCAAGCAATCCAAAAATCATATCCAACATTGTATCGTCGTGCTGAGACAAAACCAGATTTAATTTTTCAATTCCAGAAATGTCTCGTATGAACACTCCTTGAAGTTTCAAATCCCAAAGCAAATCCAGAAGATATTCTCCTTATTTGGGTATTTCATATTAGGAAGAACAATTTCAAATATAAAAATATTTGCAACACGATTTTCAACTTTTCTCAAACTCGTTTAACACTCTTGAATCAGGGCTCAAAACAAAAACATGGTCGTTCTTGCTTCGTATTCCGCGATAAACTTTTTGCCACAATTCTCT
>JAGVXJ010000033.1 GCA_018303895.1 Candidatus Pacearchaeota archaeon | reverse complement strand
TGCTTATAAATATTACCTCAAAAGACTTCAAAATATAAATTTATTCATTTAAAAATTTTTAAACTTCTTATTCTTATAATAAGAATGGAAGAAGAGGTATCTGAAAAAATTCAGGAAGTTAATTCAGAAGAAAAACCAAAACGCAACTTTGCTCGTCAAGGAAAACTTAATCGCGCTGCTGGCGCGAGATTTGAATTAAAAGTTCGTGAGCTTATGAAAAAAACAAATTGGGTTCTGGATAGGTGGACAAACAATATTGATTTACAAAAACAGGAATTAGCTCCTGCGAAAAAAAAGTTCAATCCTTTCAAAAAAATGCTTGTTGCTTCAACTGGTTTCCCTGATTTTGTCGGTTTTAAGTACAATTCCGACGGGAATTATGAAGTTATTGGTATTGAAGTCAAAATGAACGGATTTCTGTCTTATGAAGAAAAATTGAAATGCATTTTTTATCTAGACAAGAAAATTTTCTCGCGAATTTTTATCGCCAGAGCAAAAAGAGAAGGCAGAAAGATTGAAGTTGAACTTGAAGATTTCAAAGAAAAATACGGAAAAAAATATATTGAAAATTAAATTTTATCAAGCTACATGAAAAATAAACTTTTATTTTTATTTCTCGGAATTTTAATTACTTCAGTAATTTGTGCTTCATGTGAAACTGGGCAGATTAATCTAAACACTGCTTCTGCGACTGAACTTGATAGATTAACTGGAATTGGTCCTGCAAAAGCACAATCAATAATTCAAACGCGCCCGTTTGCATCCGTCGATGATTTGCTCAAAGTTAGTGGAATCGGTGAAATAACTCTGCAAAAAATTAAAGATCAAGCTCTTGCTTGTGTTGAAGATTCTCCTAAATCAGTTTCCAACGAAAATTTAATTTCTGAAACCATAATTGAAACTTCTCAATATTCCAATGAAGATATTCTCGAACCAATAATTGAAAATACTTCTGAAGCTCCCCCATTAATTCAATCGAATTCAGATGATGTAGAACTTATTATTTCGGACACTAAAGGTATAAAAAGCGAAGAATTATCTGAAAATAATCAAAAGACAGGTTTTTACGGGTTGTTTTTATTCGCCCTCTTACTTGCTCTTTTGTTCACATTAAAATACCTGTTTGCAAAATCAAAAAAAGAAAATGAGTTCAGATAAAAAAATCGTCGCGGCGATGCTTATTGAAGTTTTAGGAAAACCAGCAGAGCATTTAATTGTAACACTCGAAGACATACTTTCAAAAATTGCTTCTGAAAAAGGGATTTCAATAATTTCAAAAAATATAAACCAACCAGTTGAAATGGCTTCACAAAAAGGATTTTTTACCGATTTTGCTGAAATTGAATTAGAAGTTCCCGACGTCGCGACTTTAATTTTGCTTATGTTCAAATATATGCCTTCACACATAGAAATTCTTTCTCCCTCGGATTTGTCCATTAAAAGCTTTGACTTAAACAAGATTCTAAATGATTTAACTTTAAGGCTTCACAAATATGACGAAGTTACACGCATTGTCCAAATGGAAAAAACAATTCTTGAAAGAAAGCTTCGTGAAATGTTAAAGAAAGAAAAAACTGAACAAGAAGAGAAAAAAGATTAATTACTTTTTCTTTTTGCTACATCTAATAAATTAACTTCCCCCCTTGCACCACGATATCGTGTGAGGAAGAACCAAATCAAGAAAAGAACAAGAATTATAATAATTATCCATCCGATTATCTTTAACGAAGCTGGTTTTGCTGAATTGCACGACGACATACAGCAAACACCATCTTTTGCATATTTCGTTTCTCCGGCACAAGTGCTGTTTCCACTGCAAATTTTTCCACCCAGTTCAAAACAAAATTTTGATTTGGTTTCATTAGTTTTAATTTCTTTAAAGAAAGTTATATTCAACTCAACATAATTTTCGGTGCTGTCTTTTGACCGAGCATAAATCTTTCCAAAATATTCTTTTTTTAATTCAGAGTTGTTTGCAATAAAATTTTTATATTCTTCTTGGGGCATTTTAATTTTCACCAAAACTTCTTTTTCCTCGTCGAATTTCAATTCTTTTATTTCTTCAGGACTTATGCTATCAATTATTCTCTCAATTTCATAAGAAGGTGAAAAGGTTATACTTTCCAAAACTTTTTCTAATTTATTCCTTATCTTAAGAGATAAAGTGTAGCTTTCATTCGCCTTAATTTCAAGATTTATTCTTGAATCTCCCAAAAATTCAAATTCCCCATTTTCAGTTTGGTTATTGTTATTCTGTGCGGTTCCGAAGAGAAATATTGGCAATTCATATTTTGTGTTTCCACTTTGAGCGACAATTTTTTTAATAGTATCACTTTGGGATTTCAGATTATTGAAATCAACCATTTTCTCTTCTCCAACATTTAAAACAATTTTTTTAATGTAACTTTCTGAATTGGTTTTGTTTTCAGTTGTTCCTGTACCAAATAACATTTCAAAAAAACTTTTTTCTTCTGAAGCATTTACTTCACTTGGAACATAATTTGTGTCATCCACGACGTTAAAACCAACTTCGACGGAATTATCTTTCAAATTTTTTACATTTAAAATTACATTTTGATTTATTGAAAAAAATCCAGGGTCAACTGAAAAATCAGCAATGCTGTCAGTTATTGTGAAGTTTTTCGAAATCCATTCTTTGCTTGTTCCTCCGAGCTGAACTGAGTATTCTAAATCTTTCAAAACTAAAGAATAATTATTAGGTGTTTTTCCCAACAATTGTCCATAAAGATAATAATTCTCGCCGATTTTTGCAACTTTAAATTCCTGCGGAACTCTTATCTGTAAATTATTCCGGTATAAAAAAATATTTTCTTGTCGAATCTGGTCAAAGAAATTTCCTGAAACTTTTGCGGTTAGCGTTTCTCCTTGGGAAAAAGACGGATTCATTTCGACTAATACCGACGTGGTGAACGGAATCACAGCTATCAAAAATAAAAAAATTATCCAACTCTTTTTTAAGAGAACTTTACAAAATTTAAAAACTGATTCCTTTTTTGTAAAGTTTCTTCGGAGAAGTTTGTAATTTTCGTGGAAAATTGTGTTTTTGCAAATTTCTCTTAACATATTAAAACAAAATAAACTAGGTTAATAAATTTTATTGAAGAAAATTAATTATCTTCCACTCATTTCCCTTAATTTTTTCAGAGTTTCATCCATTTCCCCAGGTCTTCTCTGAGGCATGTTTCTTGGTGGCATCATTCCCGGTCTTGGTGGAGGTAATCCTCGAGGAGGAAGTCCACTTCCAGCCGGTCTGTTTCCACCAGATCCAGATTTTCTCGTTCTCATTTTAATCCACATTTCTTTTAATTTCTCTCTGAATATAATTGCCAATCCAATCAAGACTATCAATACAACCAATATAATTATCCATACCCAAGGCGTTTTTTTAGGTGTAGTGCCAGTCTTACAACAAACCTCAAGAACTGAATTACATTCTCCTGTGATTTCTGTTTCTCCAGACATACAGCTTGTTCTACAAGAACCTGAACAACTATTCTGTGAAATGTCAACACAATTTCCTAAACAACACGAACCTTCTTGAGCTAAAACTGAACTGCCACCACAATTTTGATTAGTAGTACATATTTTTCCATTTTGTTCAGCACATGTTTTCAAGACTTCAGGTTTATTACAACAAACATTCAATCCCGGACAATTCAAAGCATCATTTTGTTGTCCCACAGCGTCAAAGCAAGCGGTTGAAGAAATACAAAATAATCCTTGTGATTCACAATCCTTTGTTGAGTCGTCTACACAAACTCCTTCATCACAAACTTCACCGACGGTGCAATCAGAATCATAAGCACACTCATCACTGCTAATAATACAAATTCCATTCTTACAAACTTGTCCAGGTAAACAATCTGCATCTAAACTACAAGTCTCTTTTGTTGATACAAAATTTCCCCAAACTGAAGCTAACAAGAATGCAGTATCTCTTATATTTCCACTATTCCAGCATCCAGCATTATTTCCTGAAGTGTCTTGAGATTTCAATAACCATTCTTTTGCTCTGTCTTTTTGTTGAACATTTTCTTGTCCTGCAAAAGGTAATAATCCAGCAGCAGTGCTATAAAATTTGCTGTTCAATCCATCCCAAAATCCTTGTTCGTTTTGAAGATCCCATAATTGACTGAGATATTCCGTGTCATGAGTTATAGAATAAATAAAAGCATAAGGAACATATTCTTCATAATCTTCAGCAAGTGTAACTAAATAAGGCATGTAAGCACTTATATCATGTCCTTTCATTTTCAAAACCGACGCTGCCCAAAGAGTTGATTCATATTCTGCAGTATCACATACACCTGAAGTTGAAAAACAATAAGAGGTAACTTGTTCGTGTGTTGATTCTCCAGCATTTGCTGATTGTGGAGCATTAGATACATAAATAGGGGTGCTCACAGAAGAATCCTTTTTGTAAAGCATTGTTGTAAGGAAATTTTTGTCACAGCTTATCTCTATATCTTTGTTATAACAATTATCTTTAACTTTTAACCAATAATTTCCACCATAATTTTCTGCCTGTCCGAACGGAGTAAAGCAAGTATTTCCTGAAACAGAATTTATTTTTTTATCTGCACCAATATTTACTGTGTCAGTAGAAGCATCAGTTTTAACAGTACATGAAGTTGCTTCTCCACTTTCTATTTGTAATAACCAAACTAAATTTTTTGCCGTAGCATTGTGATTCAATAACCAACCTTCAGCAGCACTTGTATCTTTTCCACTAACAGAAGATAGAGCAAGAATTCCTTGCGCCGTCGGTTTTATTGCACAATTTGATTCTGGTTTTGACCAGCAGGTATTATTTGACGCAGCGGCTGCTTCAACTTCAGGCAAACATTTTCCTATCGCAAGAAGAGAAAAAAACTTTTGCTCGTCGGTTAAATACGAACATGTTGTTGCATTAACTTTATTTTCCAAACATAAATATGCTTTGTTGATTTTTGTATTTTCATCCTCAGTCGCAGCAAGAACAAAATTACCTAATAAAATTAGTGATGCGAAAATTATTAATCCAAACACCATCCCCTTTTTCATTCTACGATTAACCAATACTCATTTATAAATATTGTTGTCAAACAATGTTTATTGAGTAGATTTTCAAAAAATCTTACTAATAAATATTTCTTTGATTTTGAAGAAATGTTTATCTTGGAGATTTACCAAAAAATCTTACTACTCTTTTTTTACTTTCTCTTTTTTGCTATTTTTTTTAATACTTTTTTCTTTCTCGGTGTTGTAGTAATTTTTTCTCGCAGTATAATTTATCGGAT
>JAGVXJ010000032.1 GCA_018303895.1 Candidatus Pacearchaeota archaeon | reverse complement strand
TTTTTTTATCAATTAAAATTTGTGCTAAATGTGGTCTGCCAATCGTTCCACCGATGGAATTTTTCATTTTTTCATATTCTTGTTCAGTGATTATTGACTGATTTTCTTTTTCCAAAATATTATTTACTTTTTTTACCATTTCTTTTGCTCGCCATTGTCTGTAGTTACGGTTTTCCTGAAGAGTATTTAATAATTCTTTATTTTCTGGATCGAAGTTGTAACCTAACATGTGAAGTTCTAAACTTTTTTGTCCTTCGTGATAAAGTTTATGAAAAAAAAGTACGCTGATTTCCAATCCATTTACGAATTTTATTCCATTTAATACTGCAGAATCTTTTGCTCTTTTTAATCCACCCACTGTATCGTGGTCAGTTAATGAAAGAAATTTAACTCCTCCGCTTTTTGCTTTTTGAATTATTTCTTCAGGAGAATCTTTTCCGTCGGAATATGTCGAGTGTGTGTGCAAATCTATGATGCTCATGAAATAAATCAAATAAGATGTATTATAAATTTTTATGTGATGAAGAGAAGTTTGCAAAAACTAATTTTTCACAAAAATTACAAACTTCTCACAAAGAGAACCTTGCAGAAAATCACAAAAAATGAATTATGCAAAGTTCTCTAAAGAATAATACCAATACTTTGTTTTCCCGACGAGAAAATAACAAAACCTTTATAAACAATTACTCTCTGAATTCTTTAAGATGGAAGGAACAATCGACATGCAGATGATGAGATATTTGAATATCTTTAGCAGAATTGCTCACGTTGAAACACAATTTTGTTTTAAATATAATGAAGGACTTGTTTTCTGCGTTCCGAAACAAGATTTATCGAGGGCGTTAGGAAGAAATGCTGAGAATGTTAGACAGATTAGCCAGATGATTAGAAAAAGAGTTAAGATTGTTGCTTGTCCTAGAGGAATTCAGGACGCAAAAGAATTTGTTGAAAACGTTGTTAGTCCGATTCAGTTTAAGGATTTGCAAGTTACGCCAGATGAAATTATAATTAATGCTGGTGGGATTCAATCTAAAGCTGCACTTTTTGGAAGGAATAAAAAAAGATTTGAAGAAATGCAGGAAGTTCTTAGAAACTATTTCAAACGGAATTTGCGAATCATTTAATTTCTAAAATTTTTTGGATCATTAAGCCCTTTACTTAAAATATCAAACTGCGTTTCGTTTCTTATTGTTTTGCCGTCAATGTTAACTAACCATTTGTCAAAATGAAATATTGTTGCTTCAGGATTAAATGAAAAAAATCCAGAGTGCGGTTCAATGACTATTCTCGGAAGAAAGCAAAATAGATAACCTATATCTTTTTGATTAACAGATAAAAAACTAAATGTTGTATTCCTTTTTGCTTTTGCGGTTGATATAGGTTGATATTCTTCTATTTTGTAAAGCTCACTTTGTTCTGGGGTTTTTTTCGGTGCGTTCTTGAACGGGATTTCTCTGAAGGATAATACTTCTTCCAAAGCCTCATTTGGGATATACTCTGAACCACGAAAAAGACTTATTTCTTCCTCAAAAGCATTTGTTAAAACTTCCAAAATTTTTCTTGCTAATTTGACTCTCGACGGAGTTCCGGCTTGTAAAAATGCAGAATAATCATCTGGTTCCCACAATATCTTGCGTAGAGGAATCCCTTTATAACCCCTGTATTCCTTTCTTGAAAAATCGATATCTAATTTAATATTTTTAAAATTTTTTATTGATTCTGTGTCGTTTCTTTTTCTCGAGGTCATAGCTTGATCAAGAACATAAAACTTTCTTCTTTTTACTCCGTGAAGAAGTTTGTTCCACATTGTGTGATAGGCGATTTCTCCTTCTTGAATAAAAACTGGAACTGTTTGTGCTTGTTCGTCGTAACCATTCACAAAGAAATTTTCTCTTACAAACAAAGTGAATTTGTGGTCTTTTTCAGCGACGTCAAATTCTATTTTTGAGTTGAAAGTTTGTCCGTTTTTTTGTTGGTTTTCCATTTCTTCTTTCAAGGCTGATTCTGATATAGGAAGATAATTTGGAGAAATTTCATTTCTTTGTCCTGCTAAATATTTTTCTGTTTCTCCAAAAGAAATTTTTTCCAAATCGGCTTTCACCGAGGGGACCGAAGGCATTCCATTTAAATCAATTGCAAGAATTGGTATTGTTAAATCACATCTTGTTGCAAACTCTTTTTCTTTTTCAAGCAGATGATACATCTGGCTGTGCAATAACTTTTCCAAACCTTGAGAATCATCTTTTGGGATTTGCGATTTTAAATTATCTATGTATCCAATTAAATCGTTTCCTGTTAGAACTACCATTTTATTTTATCAATATTTTATTTTATTCATTTTTTTAATTAATTCATACTGGGTTTCATTTGATATTACATAACCTGGAATTTGAAAGGTTATTCCACCTAAATCGAACAAACGCCAGTTTGGGTCGTGATCAAATTCAGAGTATCTTTCTGAGCTAGATATAGAATGTGCGCAAAAATTAGGCCTTTTAGTGGGAAGGACGTATCTTATCATTCCTGCTCTATTTGGGTCTTCATTTAAAACTAAATCAAAATCAGTATTAAATAAAATTTTCTTGATTCTTCCCAGATAATCATTAATACACAATTCATAAAGTTCTTCTCCCTTAGGTGTTGTTTTTGGTGCATTTCCAAATGGAATATTTTTAAATTCCAAAACTTGTTCTAAATCATCTTCATTTATTCCTTTGATTATAACTTTTTGTTCAAATGCTTTTGAAAGTTCTTCTAAAATTTTTTTTGTTAATCTTATTCTTGATTGAGTTCCAGCTTGTAGAAATGCGGAATAATCTTCTGGAATCCATTTGTGTATAGAAATTCTTGGAATCTTTTCAGGATATGTATGATAATTTTTTCTATCAAAAGCGTATCCTAAATAAATTTCATCAAAAACTTTTTTCGTGAGTTTAGGTAATACTGAACTATTCTTTGCTGTCAACATTCTTGGAACAAAATATCTTCCCTGTGATTCTGAAAGAAGTTTATTCCAGACAACTTGATATTTTATTTTTCCTTCTCTAATTAATACGGGGAATTCTCTTGAATGTGGGTCGTATCCTTTTACAAATAAATCTTCACGGACAGAAAGTTCGAATTTTTTATCGTCGGTTTCTTTGAATGCAAAACCTATTTCTGATTTTAATTTGCTTCTTTCGTAAGTTCCTAAAACTTTTGTCCATTCGTCGTGGGAAACGGAGGTGTATTGACATTGACTTTCTGAATCTCTATTTTTTCCAGTCATTCCTTTTGTGAATTTTCCTGTGATGTCGGCGAAGTCATCTTTTAATTTGCACATTTGTTCTAAATCAGCTTGTAATGAAGGAACTGACGGAAGGCCGTTAAGTGATATTCCAACTGTGGGGAAAGATCCAATTGATTGACTTCTTCCCATAAATTTTTGTTCAGCTTCGATTAATTCACGCATTTGTGAATTTAGAAAATGTTCAAAACTTTGCGGATTGTCTAATATGTTTTTTTCTATCTGTGACTTCAGATTTTGGAGATATTCTATTGCTTCATCACCTATGAGAGCGACCATTCTTTTCTCTTTATTTGAGATTTTATAAATGTTTCTTTGTATTAATTTTGTGGTGATTACAGATTAAAATTGTGACTGGTTCGAGGAGTTAATAGTCTCATCAATTTTTTGTCAAAAAGGTTTAAAGTCTCTCAAATCTTTTGGATTTCGGACTAAAAACTTTTCTTCTAAAAACATTTTTAGTCTCTCACTAACGTTCGGACTTTAAAGTTTTCTGCTGAAAACATTTAAAAACCATCATCATCAAATATTATAACATGGGATTGAAATCAGCAACGAAAAAATTTAAGGATAGAAGAAAATTCAGATGGGCAGATAAGACTTACAAGACGAGAGTTCTTGACCTTTACGCAAAAGCCGATCCGTTAGAAGGAGCTTCACAGGCGAAAGGAATTGTAATTCAGAAAGTCCAGAAAGAAGCAAAACAGCCGAACTCAGCTATGCGAAAATGTTGCAAAGTTCAGTTGACTAAAAATGGAAAATATGTTACTGCGTTTATCCCCGGAAATCTTGCACAAAAATTCATTGATGAACACGACGAAGTTATAATTGAAAGAATCGGCGGAAAACAAGGACGTTCAAAAGGAGATATTCCCGGTGTTAGATTCGCTGTAATTAAAGTAAATGATCAGCCTTTGCACTTGTTATGGCAAGGTAAGATTGAAAAAGGAAGAAGATAATATGAACGCGATACGTTTAAGTTATAGTTTTGAAAAAGATTGTTTAACAACCAGAGTTGTGTCAGTAGGGTCTGGTGAAACTATTTCAAGGGCATCTGAAAAAATTTGTGGGCGTGATGAGGCGAGACTTTTGCTTGATATGTATCAAAAGATGGGTATTCCAAGACAATATGTGCTAGAAGTATTAAATCCGTTAACTAATAAATTCAGTAAAAAATAAAATGACAACAGAAACATCTTCTCTTCCGGTTTTCAAAGCATTCGACAAATACGATTTGACTGAAGTCGTCATTACTGATTTGGGATTGAAATCTGCGATAAATTTAACTCCGAAATTAATGATACAAAGTCACGGAAGAAATGTCGGGAAGATGGGACAGGCTAAAGTTAATATTATTGAAAGATTGATGAACAAGCTTGCGGTTGCTGGACATCGAGGAAAAAAGCACCGACTTGAAAGAGGTTCTGCGTCGGGAAAATATACTAAAAATATGGGAATTGTTCTTGAGGCATTTGATATTGTTGAAAAGAAAACAGGAAAAAATCCAGTTCAGGTTTTGGTTAATGCTATTGAGAAAGCGGCACCGATGGATGAAGTTACGGTTATCGAATATGGTGGAACGAGATATCCTCAAGCTGTTGATGTTTCTCCGTTGAGAAGAGTTGGTCTTGCATTGAAACATATTGCTCATGGTTCTTCAGATAAAGCTTTCGGAAAAAAGAAAACATACGCACAGGCTTTGGCGGACGAATTAATTCTTGCTGCAGATAGCAACGGCGATAGTTTTGCTTATCGAAAGAAAAATGAAGCGGAGAAACAGGCTGACTCTGCACGATAAAGTAAGCCTCATTTTTCTCGCTACGCTATGCTCGTCGTTCTCTTTGCACGGAATGGAACACTTCGCATGAAGAAGAACGAAGCTGAGAAGCAGGCAGATAGTGCTCGTTAAGCTTCGTTCATAGATGCTCGCCGACGCAGTCGCTTCGCATGAAGAACGAGGCAGAGAAAAGAAAGAAAACAAAACATAAAGTTTTCTTTCATTGATGCTCACGTTGTTCGCATGAACAAGCAGATTCTGTACGATAAAAAATTACATAAATCTTTTTAAACTTCTTAGATTATTTTTTTGTATGGTTG
>JAGVXJ010000031.1 GCA_018303895.1 Candidatus Pacearchaeota archaeon | reverse complement strand
TGAAAGGGCCGCATACTTGGCCTCTGTACTAACGGGGCATTGACAAATCTTAATCTAAATTAAGACTGTCTAAAATTTGAGCGGAAATTCACTTATAAAGTTTTCCGATGAGAAAAATTTAGGAAACCAACTCGAATTTTAGAGTTATCAAAAGATTTAAATAAGCAACAGGGTTGTAGTTTTTTAATTAAACGAGGATATGCAAAAACCGTTTTAAACAACCCAAAAATGGCTGAAGACGAAGACTACGAAGAAGACGAATCAACAGAGGACTCCGACGACGAATGGCCGGAAGATGACGACTCTAGCGATGATAGCGATTCAGATGAAGACTGATAATCTCTGAAAATTTTTTATTTTTATACTAATTTAGTTCTTGATTTATTTTTTAATTTCAAAAGAAGATATAACAGTCCGAGCTCGAGAAAAAAAGTTAAACCAATTAAAAAATATTTTATACTTTGTTTTTTAACTCCAATTGTCGCACCTGTCATGGTTAAACTTTTAGGAAGAAAATTGTTTCGGACATTAATCTCAATCCATTGACCGACACCAACAAAACCACCACCTGAATTGAAAGATATAAGCCCATAATATTTTCCAGATTTTTTTGTTAGAAAACAAATTTCAATTTCCTTGGTCTTATCGATGGAAAAAGGTTCCGGAAGAAAGATTTCTACTCCAACATCTTTGGCACTAAAATTATACTCATTAATATTCTTGCTTTTTATTTTACCCCATTTATCTTCGATGTTTATTGTTATTTGTCTGTCAGAATCAACAACCACTTTTGAACAAACTTTTTTGTTAATTTCTGATGAAAGAGTTAGATGTGCTGGTGAAACACCGATTTGAAGAGCAGAGGAAAAACTTAACAGGAAGATAAATACAAACAGGAACGCGACAATTTTCATGAAATTGGGATTAAATTATTATTTATTAAATTTATTGTGCTATCTTGCTATACCCAAAAATTGAACTGAAGAATTTAAATTAAGATTATCTGAGTTCAAAGTTCCATTAAAATCAGTAAGATTCAAACTCATGTAAAAGCTGGTTGAACTATGCTTGCTGACATTCACTTCGAAAGAACCAATTCTGGTTGGAATAACATTTGTCCCATTGGAAGTTTTGTATTTTCTGAAATAAAGATAATTAAAAACTTCAGGAGAATCAGACGACAAAGTTGGAATCACCATTGCATCAATATTCCCGGTGTCATTTACTTTGATATTTATTTCTTCTGAAACGGGATTGTCTCTAGTGACTTCACCAAGGTAAAGGTAATCTGGAACTTCAATACTAATTCTTTCAGCATACCCTTGAAAATTCGCCTCAACTACCATAATATCATCGCTATTAACAAGAGATAAAGAAAATATCATTATGAATAAGAAACCTACCGACGCAAGAAAGTATTTCTCCCACCCCATTTAAAGTTTAAGATTTTTTTATTTTTAAATCTTTTCAATAACTAAACCACGAAACAAGTTTATTGTTTTCATCTCGCAAAAATAAAGTATCCCCTGATTTTGTCCAGACATAATCTTTTCTGTCCCAGAAAATTTCATTTTCATTATTTCTTCCGTTTCCGACGATAACTAAAAAGTTTTGATTTGGCCTGACGTCAAATTCCGGAAAAACAAAATGCTTTCTTCCTTCATCTTTTAAATCCCAATTTTTCAAATTTATAGAATAAGAACAAATATTTTCAAAAGTTGCCGTTTGTTCTGCCACATTAAGAATTTTTAATTTTATGCATGCCGAATCGTGGGATTTTTCGCACAAATATTTATTTTCTGAAATGCATTTTTCCCAGGAAGATTTGAACTGTTTGTAGTAAGAATCTTTTCCAGAAGGAAAATAAAAATTGGCAAGCCCATTTTCAACAAGTTGAACATTAAAGAATTCATCGTCGACTTTGTTGAGAAGTTTTTCTGTCGTGAAATTCTTTGCTTCTGAAGAATAAATTTCTCCTTTTTCTGGTGTGTTTATTCCGAGCAATCTCACATGTCTTCCGTCCGCGAGTTCTAGTGTATCTCCGTCGACAATTCTTTGAACAACAGCAGTTTCAGAATCAACAACAAAACCAGTTAATTTTTTATCAAGGAAATTATAGTTAAATGCAATTAGTAAAAAAACTAGAAAAACTAAAAATGAAATTAATTTTTTGCGGGACATTTTTATTTAGAGAATAAACACAGATAAGCAATTTTATTTTTCGTTTTCTTTATTTCTTCAATATTAAGATTAACTTTTTCTGCAATTTCTTTTAATTGTTTTTCTGAAAATTGTTCAGAAATTCCTTCTGTATTGAAATCATCGAAAATGCAAGTTACTATTCCTTTGTTTGTTTCAATTCTTTTTATTTTAAAGTTCAGTTTTTTATAAAGAGCTAATCTTTCTTTAAGAGCCTCGTTAGAATAAACACTAATTATTATCTTGCCTTCATCTTTCAAAACCCTTCTCATTTCTTCTAAAATTCTAAATTTATCTTCGCCAAAATTAGCGAAAGTTCCTATACAAATTATACAATCGAAAATTTTATTTTCAAAAAGAAGACTATTTGCATCTCCTAAAACGATTTTTACTTTATTATATTTCGCAAATCTTTCTTTCCCTATTTTTACAGAATTCTCGTCTATATCTAAACCAATTATATTTTCAGAGATTTTTAATAAATCATTAATGCTTCTTCCGTCGCCACAACCAACTTCTAGAATCTTTGAATCTCTTTTAATGTTTTTAAATAAAAATTCTTTTTCTTCTTGGAACCATTTTTTGTATGCTTCTGGAAGATTTTCAAGACATTTTCTCCATCCATCGGAATTTTTTAAATCTCTTTTCTTTTCCATCTTTAGTTTTTTCTACCATAATAGTTTCTTTTTTTCTAAAAAAGAAACCTTAATGCGGGTGACAGGGTTCGAACCTGCGCAGGCATAAAGCCGCAGGATCTTAAGTCCTGCCCATTTGACCAGCTCTGGCACACCCGCATGTAAATGTTTAAAATTTTATACTTATAAAATGTTTGTTTTAATCAAGATTTGAAACTTGGAAATATCTCCCAAAATAAACAAATCTTTTTATAATCTCATCTCTTTAAAATTAAATGATTGTTGTAGTAAGTGGATATTTTGACCCAATTCACGTCGGACATCTGGAATATTTGGAACGGTCAAAGAATCTTTATGGAAAAGAAAATTACCTTATTTGTATTGTTAACAACGATAAACAAGCAATCCTAAAAAAGGGGAAACCATTTATGTCCGAACAAGACAGGATTAAAATTCTTAACGCAGTAAAATGGGTTGATGAAGTGGTCCTTTCTATCGACGAGGATTCTTCCGTTTGTAAAACACTTGAAAAAATTCATAAAGAAAAACCATTCGAAATTTTTGCAAAAGGGGGGGATAGATATAGCAATGAGATCCCTGAGAAAAAAATCTGTGACGCACATAACATCATGATTGTTGATGGGCTCGGAGAAAAAATAAGAGCAAGCTCGGATTTGATAAAAAACGCTAAAGATTAATAGATTTCTTTCTCACCAAAAGTTTAAAAACTATTTTCTCAGATTTTATACATGGCAAAAGTAAAGTTCTTTGGAACTTTTCAATAATCCATTTTAAACACAAACAATAAAAAAATGGCAAAAGAAACATCAATTGATAAGATAAACCGACTAACATCTAATCAGCAGAACATCAGAAATATTTGTACATCTGCACATATTCACCACGGAAAAACCGCCTTTACCGATAATCTTTTGGCTGCAGCAGGGATGATGTCTTCGAAAAATGCTGGTGACTTAGAAGAAGGTATGACGACTTGGCAACATTCAGATGAACAAGAAAGATTGATGACCGTCGACGCTGCAAATGTTTCTATGGCTCACGAGTTCGCAGGTTCTGAATATTTGATTAACTTAATTGATACCCCGGGGCATGTTGATTTTTCAGGAAATGTTACAAGAGCAATGAGAGCTATCGACGGAACAATTGTTTTGGTTTGTGCAAGTGAAGGAATAATGCCCCAGACAGAAACTGTTGTCAAGCAAGCTGTTAGAGAAAGAGTAAAGCCAGTTTTGTTCATAAATAAAGTTGACAGATTAATCAAAGAACTTAAATTAACCCCAGAACAGATGCAGGAAAGATTCAAAAAAATTATTCATGAGTTTAATATGCTTTTAGAACAAGTTTCAGAACCAGAATTTAAAGAGAAATGGAAAGTTTCCGTCGCTGATGGAAGTGTTGCGTTTGGTTCAGCAAGGGAAAATTGGGCAATGTCTGCACCGTTTATGATTAAGAAAGGAATCAACTTCAAAGATATTTACAATATTTATGAAATGAGTGAAGCAGAAAGAACTGATTGGGTTTGGAAAAACGCTCCATTGAATGAAGTTATTTTAGACATGGTAGTAAAACATTTACCAAATCCCGTCGACGCACAAAAATATCGAATCCCAAAAATTTGGAAAGGCGAATTAGACAGCGAATTTGGGCAGAACTTGTTAAATTGTAAAAGGGATGGAGAATTGGCTTTTGTTATCACAAGAATTGTTATTGACCCTCGTTCAGGAAAAGAAATTTCTGCGGGGAGATTATTCTCGGGAACTATGAAAAGTGGAATGGATGTTTGGTGTAATCTTGCAAAAAAACCCGGAAAAATTCAACAAGTTTTAGTTTACAATGGAATTAAGCCGGAACAATTAGAAGAAGTTCCAGCAGGAAATGTTCTTGCAATTTCAGGTTTGAATGTCGACGTTGGGGACACAATCACGCAAAAAGAACAAACTCCTTTTGAAGAGATTAAACATCTTTTCCAGCCAGTTATTACTAAATCAATTGAAGTTGTTAGAACAGCTGATTTGCCGAAGCTGATTGAAATTCTTAGAAAAGTTCAGAAAGAAGATCCGTCGCTGAAAGTTACAATTAACGAAGAGACTGGAGAATCATTGATTTCAGGAATGGGTGAACTTCATTTGGAAATTATTGAAAACAGAATTAAAACAGAAAAAGGATTGGAAGTTAAAACATCTGCACCGATTGTCGTTTACCGAGAGACTGTAACAAAAATCTCTGGCACTGAAGAAGGAAAATCTCCGAACAGACATAATAGCTTTTTTATAAAAGTTGAACCCTTGGACGAAGAAACATTTAGTGCCGTCGAGAAAGGAGACATTCCTGAAGGCAGAGTTAAGAAAAAATCGAATGCTCTTGCAGACCAACTTTCTAAAATGGGTTGGAGTGGAGACGATATTAGGAATATAAGAGATGTTTACAAAGGAAATATTTTCATGGATGAAACTAAAGGGGAAGTTCACATCGGTGAAGTTATTGAAATGGTTTTGGACGCGTTCGAAATGGTTATGGATGCTGGGCCGTTAGCAAGAGAGCCATGTACAAAAATGAAATTTTCTTTGAAAGATATTAAACTTCATGAAGATGCAATTCATCGAGGACCAGCACAAGTTTATCCTGCAGTTAGAGAATCGATTAAAGCAGCGATGGAAAATGCTGGACCGGCAATTCTTGAACCATTACAGATTCATGTAATTGAAGTTCCGGAAAAATTCTTAGGAGAAGCAACAAAGTTAGTAAGCGGAAAGAGAGGACAGATGTTGGAAGTTAATCAAGAATTTGGAAATGTTAGTATCAAGGCAAAACTTCCGGTTGCAGAAATGATTGGATGGAGTTCGGATTTAAGAAGTGCAACAGAAGGAAGAGGAACATCGTCGCTGTTGGACCAGCAATTTGAAAAACTTCCACAAAATTTGCAGATTGAAATAATCAAAAAGATAAGGACAAGAAAAGGATTATCTGAGAATCAGTAAAACTGTTATTTCTTTTGTGTGGTAACAAATTCGAAAAGTTTATATAAGGTAATTCTATCGCCTGTTTATGGGAAAAATTTTAAAGAAAATTAGAAAAGCAATAGCAACAGCTGGAATAGTTCTTCTTCCGTTTGAGTTTTTGTATTTAGCAAGTGAACTACCTCAACGATTTAATGATTGGTGCCATATGTCACATCCGTCGAAAGAAAGAGTTGAATTTGAAAATCAAGTTGGATTTCCTATTCTTGGTTGGGATGGAGATGTAGAAAAAAATCTCTCAAACTTATCAATAATTTATGACGTTGTAAAAGAAGAAAAAGCCACAAGAAATTTTAATATTAATTCTATCGAAATAGAAAGCGATAATTATCTAAAAAAATCTTTATTTGAAAAATTTGCAAATGTAATAGGTACTGAATATAGCGGACTTTACAATCCTTCATCTAATAGAATCATTCTCAAAAGCGGTGGGGGTCGGCATACAATTACGCATGAAATCAAACACGCAAAGACATTTGAAATTATGGAGAAAAATCCAGAGTTTTTGGAGGAATGGAAAAAATTGGCAATAGACAAAAATGGAAAAAGTTTTTACTTAACAGAAAGAGAACAGATATTCTCTAAAACAAAAGGACTTTCAAGATTAGTAGATGAAAACAAAAAAGATTTAACCGAAAATCAAAAACTTGGTTTTGTAAGTAATTATGCAAGAACAAATGTTCTAGAGGATATTGCAGAATTAACAGGGGCAGCGCAGGAAAATCCTAATGAATTTATGGATTGGCTCTTTGGCGACGGGAAAGATCAAAATGAAATTATAAAAAAGAAAGTCGAACTTGCAAAAAAACAAGCACTTATCCCCCCTGAATTTTCTGAAATGGTTTATTTGGAAAACGAGATAAAAAAAATTACCTGGCCAGAAGGATATGTATCAGGAGATCCAACAAAGTTTATGAAAGAAAGCGAAGAATTTCTCAAGAAGTATCAAGAAAGTATTTACTCGGGTTCAGTTCTTAGAGCAAGAGCGAGAATTCTTGAAGAAAAAGCTATGGGAAAATTAGACAAAGAAGGAAGAGAAGAATTTTTCCAAATTGCCTTAGACGAATATAAAAAAGTTTTGAAAACAAAATTTAAGGGATGTATTTATTACCCAATGAGTTTAGGACAAATAAGAGAAATTTATCAAATTGAATTATCCGACCCAAAGAAAAGTGAAATTTTTCAAGAGGCATATGAAGAGTATCATAAAAGATTAAACAATGGAAATCCGAATCTCACAACCTTTGGTGTAAATGATTTTTTAGAAGCAAGGGGAATTAATTTAAAATAAAATTGCATAGCATTTATATATTTCATCTTTGTTGTTTTTTTCAATTAAATTGGGGTGTAAAAAATGTGCGGAACTTGTGGATGTAAAACAAAAAAAGTTGTAAAAAAGAAAGCAGTGAAGAAAAAGAAGAAATAATTTTTGG